>JBGTCC010000083.1:0-4097 GCA_041749055.1 Thermodesulfobacteriota bacterium
AACAGTTCGCCTCCGGTTGCTCTCCACCCCGCCTCGCGGCGACGCAGTTACCTTCGGCTACGGAGTTGTGGCTTTCTCCGACACGGACTTTCACCGTGCTGATATGGCGCCCTCACGGGCGCACGATACCCGCTTTCGCGGAAATGACGCAGTGAAGAACACTGAGTGGTTTGCGGACATGGCGTTCAGGACAGTAACGCCGTCGCCTCAATCTCCAGCAAATATTTTTCACCGGCGAAGCCGTCGACGAAAGTAAATTCAATCTCCGGCACGCTCAGCCGGTTGGCCGCCGCAAGCGTTTGTTTCACCACTTCGATATCGCAACCGCGCTGGAGCAGCAGCGATAGTTTTTTTACCTTCGCCCAGTCGGTTTTGGCCCGTCCGAGAACCTTATCCAATGTGCCAAGCACGTCATTAACCTGCTGCTCCAAGGTCGCCGCCTCAGAAGTAAAGCCGGAGAAAAATAGCAGCGCATCGTATTCGAGATAACAGAGATAATTGCGCGCCGGCTCGAAGTCGACAGGCTTGCGCTGCGCCGTCGCATTCGAGGGCCGCAACGCCAACAGCTCCAATCCTCCGGAACCGGCGGAATCGAACCATTCCTGCGAGATGAAACTCGAACTGGCGGCGCGACGGCTGCCGCTAAGAATCTTCGAGCGCGCTAGTGTCGCATCGGTGCGCGCTTGTCTATCGCGCCCATAGACGCGGATGCGGGCCGTATTGTCGAGCGACAGCCCAAGCGGACTGAGCGCATCGGCGAACTTTTGAAACAGCTCCGCCGTCGTGCTTTCAACCGACGCCCCGGCCCTCGCTTCACCAGAGACTTCCACGAACTCCCGACCCAGCCAAGAAAAGATCTTTTTTTCCATAGTGGCCGTAACATACTGCAACAACGTGGCTGAGACAAAGCCATTTTTACTTCCAGCGGGTCGGTCGTAGGGTGGGTTGAATCCTTCGGCGGGGCTCAGGATAGACACCGCAATACCAAATCACTCCCAACGGTGGTTATCGGCGCGGCGCCTCCAGCCATCCTACGAACTGTCATTTCGAGGGGAGCGGGAAATCTTTTCCACCCGGGCATCGAGAGCAAATTCAAACGCCTCATTGAACTGCCCGCCTTGCGTTTGTCCGTCTGTTTGGCATATCTGGCTTAAATCGTCTTGAAGGGAAGTTCATGTTAGCGCCCAATCTCACTGCCGTAGCATTCGCACTGCTTGTTTCATTGTTAATGGCAACATCCGTCTTCGCCCAGCCCACCCGGATCCGCGTCGCCAGCACCGCCGCCACCAGCACCGAGAAAGTCGCCTTCGCCTTGGCCAAGGAAGCCGGCATCCTCAAAAAACATAACTTGGAATAGGAAATCATCCTCATTACCGGCGGGCCGGTGGCCATGCAGGCCTTGCTCGCGAAAAGCCTCGACATCATTACGACCAGCGCGACGGTGTTCTTGCACGGCTTCGTCGAAGGCGCCGACGTGAAGATCATCGGCGGCGTTAACAACCGTTTTCCCTACACTTTCTTTTCCCGTCCGAACATCACGACGCCGCCACAGCTCAAAGGCAAAGTCATCGGCATCACCCGTTACGGCAGCACCGACGAGTTCGCCACCCGGATGGCGCTGGAACAGTTCGGACTGAATGCCAAGACCGACGTGAAATTCATCCAAGGCGGCGGCTCGGCGGGACGGATCAACGCGCTGCTGGCCGGCACCATCGATGCGACATCGCTGATTTCCGGCGTCAGCCATGTGGCGAAGAAGGCCGGCATGAATCCCATGCTCGACTTCGCCGAGAAAGAGATCGACTATCAAATGACCGGCGTGGTCGCCCGCGGCGACTACTTGAAGAGTAATCCTGAAGCGCTTAGACGTTTCCTGCGCGCCTACGTCGAATCGATCCGTAACTATAAAGCCAATCGCACTGACGCGATCAAGGAAACGATGAAAGCGATCCGCACCGACGACCGCCAACTCGCCGAGGCGGACTACAACTTCCGCGCCCGCGCCTTTCCCGACGACGGCAAGCCGACCTTGAAGGGAATCCAGCTGGCAATCGACGAGCTGGCGAAAGAAAACCCCAAAGCCAAGAACGTCACGCCGCAGCAGGTGATCGATCTGAGTTTTTTGCCGTAGAGCAGTCGCCAAGCAATCAATGGAGTATATCCTAATGAGCAATCCAACCCTCGGTTTCATCGGTCTCGGCATCATGGGCAAACCCATGGCGCGTCAACTTCTCCAAGCGGGCTATCCGTTGGTGATCCACAACCGCAGCCGCGGGGCGGTGGATGAGTTGAGCAAGGAAGGTGCACAAGCCGTGGCGAGTTCGCAAGAAGTCGCGCAGCGCAGCGACGTAATCATCACGATGCTGCCCGACTCACCTGACGTCGAACTCGTCTATGCCGGCGAGCGCGGCATCTTCGCCGGTGTGAAATCCGGCACGCTGTTAATCGATATGTCGAGCATTTCTCCGGTCGTCGCCCGCAAGCTCGTCGCTGAAGCGGAAAAACACGGCTGCGACATGCTCGACGCGCCGGTGAGCGGCGGCGAAGCCGGCGCGATCAACGCGGCACTATCGATCATGATCGGTGGCAAGGATAACGCCGTCGAGCGCGCCATGCCGATTTTTGAAAAGCTCGGCAAAAACATAGTTCACGTCGGCGGCGTTGGCGCTGGACAGGTGACGAAAGCGGCAAACCAAATGGTCGTCGGCACGACGATCGCAATCGTCAGCGAAGCGCTCGTGCTCGCGGCCAAGGCCGGCGTCGATCCGGCCAAAGTCAGACAAGCCCTGCTCGGCGGCTTCGCCCAATCGAAAATCCTCGAGGCCCACGGCCAGAAAATGCTCGATCGCAACTTCATACCCGGCTTCCGCATTCGCCTACATGAAAAAGACCTGAAGATCGCCATCGCAACCGGCTCGGAATACGGCGTCCCGCTCATGGTCACCGGCGTCGTCGGCCAAATGATGACCGCTATGAAAGGCATGGGCAACGGCGACTTGGATCACGCCGCGCTAGTAAAGTTCGTCGAGGAGTTGGCGAAACAGGAACTACCGGCGGCGAAATGAGCGTACGGGATGCGCTACGGGCGCCGCTTGCCGATGGAGCAAAGAATCTTGGACGCTTATTTGCGCGCCGGTGGTCGAACACGGAGCGTTAAGCGCACCCTAGTGGTTCATTCGCTGCTCCCCACCGGGCCCACGCAGCCGTTGACAGCTCGCCCCTCGGGAGCATAAATGAAGGAAAAATCCTGTTGAGAGGCTAGGCCAAAGAATCTATGAAAACATCCTGGGAAAAAGTCACTGTCGATAATAGCCCCATGGGCATGTACCTCGCCCAACCCGAAAACACGGGCCCGGTGCCGGCGATCATCGTCGTGCAGAATCAAGACGGCGTCGCCGAGTTTACCCAAGAAATGACCCGGCGGGTCGCCGCCGCCGGTTACGTCGGCATCGCGCCGCAATTTTATCATCGCGAGGGTGAACCCAAGACCCCAGAGGCGACGGCGAGCATTAAGAGTAGCCGCAGCGATGCCAATGTCATGAGCGACATCGGCGCGACGGTTAATTTTCTCAAGGGCTGCGCCACAGCGGACACGTCACGGCTCGGCATCGTCGGCTTCTGCATGGGCGGCCGCATCGCCTTTCTCGGCGCGGCGGCGACCACGCTATTCAAGGCCGCCGTCGATTTCTACGGCGGCGGCTGCTACGCGCAATGGGGCGACCGCCCGACCCCGGCAAGTCTGGCCGCCAATGTTAGTTGCCCCATTCAAGGACACTTCGGCGAGCTCGATAAAAATCCGCCGCCCGACGAAATGCGCCGGCTCGACGCCGAGCTGACCCGCTTGGGTAAAGCCCATGAATTTTTCTATTATCCCGACACCCACCATGGCTTTAATCGCAGCGACGGCAAGACTTACAAGGCCGACCTCGACGCGACTTCCTGGGCGAGGAGCCTGGAATTTTTCCAAAAACATCTCGCCGCGGCGCCAAAGAAAGTCGCGGCGGCAGGCTAAGCCCGAGGCAAAAGTGAAGCTGCCCTTTTTATTAGCCCTATCCGTCCTATGGCTCGCAGTCGCGCCTGGCACAAGTTTCAGCGCC
>JBGTCC010000084.1:0-7947 GCA_041749055.1 Thermodesulfobacteriota bacterium
GACTGCCTCGTGGTCGCGATGAACGACCCCGGCAAACAGTACGCGTATCCGCCGCCGGTCCGCTTCGAGGTGGCCGAAGGCGATATCGCTTCATACCGTGGCGCAGCGGAGTTTTTGAATGCTAACAGGATCGATATCGTGTCCGTGCAGCACGAGTACGGCATCTTTGGCGGCAAGGCGGGTAACTACCTGCTCACGCTCCTACGCAATTTGCGCATGCCGATCGTGACCACCGTTCACACCATGCTCGGCAAGCCGGA
This sequence comes from Thermodesulfobacteriota bacterium, assembly GCA_041749055.1. Taxonomy (GTDB): domain Bacteria; phylum Desulfobacterota; class Binatia; order UBA9968; family UBA9968; genus DP-20. The sequence goes on from JBGTCC010000084.1 coordinate 261, forward strand.
CTCCAGGCAGCGTCAAGCGATGAATGAGATCGCTCGCCTTTCGAAGCGGCTCGTCGTCATGAGCGCCCACGGCGCGGCACTCCTCCATAACGTTCATGGCGTGGCCAAAGATAAAATCGATATCATCCCGCACGGGATTCCAATGGTGCCGGTCGCCGGCCGGAGCAAGAGAGAACTCGGGATCGAAGGCAAGTCGGTGATTCTTACATTTGGACTGCTAACGCCGGATAAGGGTATCGAGCATGTCATCGACGCTCTGCCGGCGATTCTTGCGCGGAATCCGGACACGGTTTATGTCGTGCTCGGAGCTACCCATCCACATATCAAAGAGCGCTATGGCGAGAGCTACCGCGAAAGCCTGGGGCGCCGGGCGCAAGAGCTCGGCGTGGAATCCAGCGTGATCTTTCACAATCGTTTCGCGAGCTCCAGCGAACTCGTCAAGTTTCTCGCCGCCGCGGACATCTATATAACGCCGTATCTCAAGCCTGAGCAGAGCACGTCCGGGACTCTAGCTTATGCGGTCGGTTCGGGTAAAGCGGTTATTTCCACGCCTTATCTTTATGCCCGCGAACTCCTCGCTGACGGACGCGGCATATTCGTGCCGCCGAGAGACTCGCAGACCATCGCCCGCGCGGTGGTTGACCTCTTGAACGACGATGCCAAACGATTGGCACTCTGCGAACGAGCAGCCGCGTACGGCCGCAGCATGGTTTGGCCCGCGGTGGCCCGCCGCTACCTGCAGAGCTTCGACCAGGCATGCAGCCGAGAAAAATCATCGCCTCGGGTGAGGCGAGGACTAGAGGTATCGGTCGGCGCGCCTCTCAATTCAATGGATTCCTAAGACAAGGGTGCGAACCGAGCAAAATCGCAAAGGAGTTCCACTTTCATGGACAAGCTTTCTGCATATCAAACTGCTTATACAAAATATCCGTATACGCTACCGCCGCTCGAATATGCGTATGATGCGCTCGAGCCGCACATCGACGCGCAAACGATGCATTTGCATCATGACAAGCATCATCAGGCTTATATCGATCACGCCAACGAGGCGGTCGGCAAATATCCTGAGCTTCAGAAAGCTGATTTAGTAACCCTGTTGGTTCATCCTGAAAAGCTGCCTGCCGAGATCAGGACGATATTGCAAAGCAACGGCGGCGGCCACCTAAATCACTCGCTATTTTGGCAGTACATGACGCCGCGGGGCGGCGGGGAGCCGCAGGGTAAGCTAGCACAGGCGATTACCAAGGCGTTTGGTGGATTCGCTCAATTTAAAGCAAAGTTTGATGAGGCCGCTAAAAATCTCTCGGGCAGCGGTTGGGTGTGGCTTTCCGTAACGTCCAGGGGTGATTTGGAGATTGGCTCAACGGCGAACCAGGATACGCCGTTATCAAATGGCCAGCTGCCAATTTTAGCTCTCGATGTGTGGGAACACGCCTATTATCTCAAGTACCACAACCAACGACCCGAGTACGTTACGAATTGGTGGCATGTGTTGAACTGGAAGAAAGTCCAGGAACAATTCGACAACCTTACAGTTTAGCTGGTCGCAAAAGGAGCGACGATCAGCGGCGTTATTTAGTGAAAGGATAATCGACGTGAAAACAAACCGTAGCGATAACCGGATCGACACTACCTTGGGAGAACTCATAGCGGCCGTCAGCGAGTGCGCCTTTGAGTATTCCGCTGATACCAAAGAAGCTTATGATCTCGCCCGTTTGGTTTTGGTCGAGTTGCTGAAAGGGGCTTTGCCCAAAAGCGAAATCATCGACCGGGATTTTACCGGATCTATCCTTCTGCATTGAGAGGTTTGAACGGGCAAAGCGAGAGTTTAATCGCTGCAGGTTAAATTCGCCGGAGCTCGCTACCAACCGTCTTGGGCCGAGGTTTCGATACCCCGCAGCTTGCTGCGGGTAGTCCATTTTCGAACGCATCACGTCTAAGAAAGTGTAGCCTGGCAAAAATAACGGCACCGAGGTTTGGCGATTTGTGAGAATGTCCATGATTCTGCTTGATCGCAAATTTACGTGCCCAGTGACCAAGAGGAATACCATGAAACTTGATATTTGGGATCGGCTAGCGATGGCGCTTGTCATCAGCACCCTGGCGTTGGCGGGGACCGGCAGAGCGGCCGATGGGCAGCGAGAACCACAGGAAGAGCAAAAGCGCGAAAAGGATGACAAGCAGCAGCAACGAAAAGAAGAACAGCAACAAGAACGAGTTCAAAGAAAATCAGAGCAAGATCAGAAGCAACAGCAACAGCGAGTCCAACAACAACAGCAGCAGCAAGAGCAAAAGCAGAGGCAAGAACAGTAGCAGCAGGAACGGGTGCAAAGAAAATCAGAGCAAGACCAGAAGCAACAGCAGCAGCGGGTCCAGCAACAACAGCAACAGCAAGAGCAAAAGCAGCAGCGGCAGGAGAAGGCGCAGCGAGAGTCGGAGCAGGACAAGAATGAATTACGGGCGCGGCAACAGCAGCAGCGCGTTGAACAGAAACAGCAGCAACAGGAGCAAAAGCAGCAGCGGCAGGAGAAGGCGCAGCGAGAATCAGAGCAGGACCAGAAAGAATTTCGCGCGCGGCAACAGCAGCAGCAAGAGCGGATTGAGCGTCGATCCGAGCAACTCGATGAGCGACGCGCGCAGCAACAGGACAGGCAAGAGCAAATTCAGCGACAGCGTCTGTCCAAGCAGCAACAACAACTGCGGATTAAAGAGCAGCAACAACGCGTAGAGCTGTACCGCCAACATCTAGAGCAGCAGGAACGTCTCCACGAACAGCATATTCAGGCGCTCCAGAGACAAAATCGCATTGCCCAGTACCGGTTTCAGCGACAGTATCGGGAACGCCTGCGCCAGCAACAGTTAAGTCTCCGCAACGACCGGTTCGATTACGATAATGACCCGTACTTCTACACGCCTTCGACCTATCGTTACAATCGTGGCGGTCGCTACTACGAAACCAATCGATACGGCGCGAGGACGCTACGGCAGGCGGTGAACTATGGCTACGAAGAAGGGTTCCACGCTGGCAAGGCGGACCGGGACGACCGTTGGCGTTCCAACTACAAAGACTCCAATGCCTATAGGGACGCAAACTACGGCTATAGGGGCTATTACGTAAACCGGACCGATTACAACCACTACTTCCGCGAGGGCTTCCGGCGCGGTTATGAAGATGGTTTCAATAGCCGGTCTCAATATGGTCGCTTAGCCGATGGAAATCCTTCGATGATGGATAACATTTTGTCACAAATCCTCAATTTCCAGGATCTTCGCCGATGACCGAGAGGATGGCGCGATAAATTGGAGTGATGGAGTACTGGAGTGGTGGAGAATTGGATTCGCAGTGTAACCAGTACTCCATCACTCCCATCACTCCAATCCTGCAACATTGGTGCTAATCGTACGCTTTCCTGGTAGCATGAATTGGCCAAACGTAGAGCAGCCGATTGATTGATTCAGTTCAACTGATTGTAAAGAGTATTTCGTGGATGCAAAACCGCTGATACAAGTCGGAATCGCCTTCATCTTTATCGGCATCGTCGCTTTCACCTATCGCGACGGCGCCGACGCTAGCCGCGAACAAGCCGGCCAAATCTGGACGGTTCAGGCCGGTGCCGATGCGATCAAAACTCTGGCGCTCTCACCGCTCTTGGCTGGCTTGGTGCTGGCGGGCGGAGTCGTCTTGGTTGCGGTTGGATTCCGCAAGTCAGCATAGCGCCGACTCATGCCGGTCTAGCGGTCAATCTCCCTCAGGACGGATTTCGCGCATCTTCCCCCACCTGGCCAAGTGAGGTCGCACGGATCGTTTATACAGCGCCCTGGTCGAGCGATTCGATGATACGGCATCGACCACGTCCTGGAATTTTATCCCCGCCGCTTTTGGCAGTGACTTGGTTACTTCGGCGATCACGTTGGCGAATCCGTCGCGGGTCGGAGATTTTCAATGAGGTTCCTTCCAGCAAAGCAAAGTTCTGGGTTACCGACCAGTCACCGCCGACACCTGCGTCACGCACCAGGATAGCAGCTCCATCTGCGGCATGGTCTCGACCATCGATCCCGCGCGCGAGACTAGGTTTTCCGCTTCGGTGATCGGTTGGCCCATGGCGAGCAGCACGGATACGGCGAGCATGGCGGTGCGGCCGACGCCGCCGGCGCAATGAACCAACACCGCTTCGCCGGAATGCAGGCGGTTTGCGACATCGTTGGCGAGCGCCCAGAAGGCGTCTTTGTTCTCCGGCACGCCGCCTTCGCGGATTTCAAAAGGCACGACGGAACAGGGAACCGTGCCAGCGTCCAGCGCTTCGGCGTACTTAACCGATTTTTGGCGAATCTCGAAATCTTCGTTCAAGCAGACGATGGCGCCGACTGCGTCGGTCCTCACCTGATGCCAAACTTTATCGATGGTTTCAAAGCGGCCGGGCATGCTGTGGAGCAGCAGTCTTCCAGGGACCGAGGCAGGCAGTTCGACATTACGAAACATCTTGTTTTCTCCAGTTAGAAATTATCTTCACCGTCTCCGGTAGAAATATGCAATCGACAACGGATAAACAAGCAGGCTGCAGAAGCCAAGGAATCGGAGAATTCCCGGCAAAGGGGCCAAGGCGCAAAGACGGGCAGGTGCCCGACCGAGCAATTTTCTTAAACGGTCGACGCCGCCGGCAACATCGAGGGGAACGGACTGCCATTTGACCGCTGCTTCACTGTTTTCAAAAGCGCGAGCTGCGGGTTACGTAGCAATTCCCAGTTTCCGAGTTTATTATGTTTCTCAAGATAGTTGTGCGTGTACAGACCACCCTGGCACATGGACTTAACAAGGAGTAGGTAGGAGATGGCGATTCATCCACTTGCCGGCAAGCCGGCACCGGCAGATATTTTGATCGATGTGGCGGCACTGGAGAATGCGTATTACCAGCGCAAGCCTAATGTCGACGACCCGGCACAGCTGGTCAACTTTGGCACCAGCGGTCATCGTGGCAGTCCCCTGAGCGCGAGTTTGAACGAAGCGCATATTCTGGCGATCACCCAGGCGATCTGCGAATACCGCGCGAGCAAACAAATCATCGGGCCATTGTTCATGGGCAAGGATACCCACGCGGCATCCGGCCCGGCGCAGCGGACGGCGCTTGAAGTGTTGGCGGGAAATTCCCTCGAGACGATCATTCAGAAAGACGACGGATTTACACCGACGCCGGCGATCTCACGGGCGATCCTGGCGCACAACCGCGGCAAAAAAGACCGCCTCGCCGACGGCATTGTCGTCACGCCGTCGCATAACCCGCCGGCCGACGGCGGCTTCAAGTACAATCCGCCGGAAGGCGGACCGGCGGACACCGATGTCACCGATTGGATTCAAGCGCGGGCAAATAACTTACTGCGCGACGGCAATCGCGACGTGAAACGGATTGGCTACGATGCCGCAGTAAAAGCTACGACGACGCACCAGGAAGATTTGCTCAGCCCCTACGTTGACGATCTGACGGCGGTCATCGACATGGAAGCGATTCGTTCGCAACAGGTCAAGATCGGCGTCGATCCGCTCGGCGGCGCGGCGTTGGGCTATTGGCAGAAGATCGCCGAGCGTTACCGGCTCGATCTGACGGTGGTGAATGACAAAGTCGATCCGACGTTTCGCTTCATGACCTTGGATCACGACGGCAAGATTCGTATGGATTGCTCGAGTCCCTATGCGATGGCTAGTCTGGTCCGATTAAAGGACCGTTTTCAGGTCGCCTTCGGCAACGACGCCGACGCGGATCGTCATGGAATCGTCACGCCCGCTCTTGGCCTGCTGAATCCCAATCATTATCTGGCGGTGGCGATTCACTATTTACTGTCGCACCGGCCGCAATGGAACAAATCCGCCGCCGTAGGTAAAACCTTGGTCAGCAGTTGTCTGATCGACCGGGTGGTCGAGAGTCTCGACCGCAAACTCTTCGAAGTGCCGGTGGGGTTCAAGTGGTTTTCGCCGGGGCTGTTCGACGGCTCGGTCTGTTTCGGCGGCGAGGAGAGCGCCGGCGCGAGTTTTCTGTGTAAAGACGGCAGCGTCTGGACCACCGACAAGGATGGCATCATTCTCTGTCTGCTCGCCGCGGAAATGATTGCGACGACGGGGCGGGACGCGGCGAGTTGGTACGAGGAGTTGACCGGCGCCATGGGCAAACCTTATTACACGCGCGTCGACTTGGCGGCTACAGCGGCGCAGAAAAACGCTTTGAAAGCGTTGAAACCGGATGCTCTCGCGGCAACAGAACTCGCCGGCGAGCCAATCGTCGCGAAGCTCACCCGCGCGCCGGGCAACGGCGCCGCCATCGGCGGTCTCAAAGTCGCCGCCAAGAGCGGCTGGTTCGCCGTCCGTCCTTCGGGCACCGAAGATTTGTGTAAAATCTACGCCGAGAGCTTGCGCTCGGAGACGCATTTAGCGTCGATCAAAGATCAGGCGGCGGCGATCATGCAGGATGTCTTCACGGCGGCCAACGCTTAGGCGAACGGGACATGGAATTTAAGATCGATGGTAAAATCAAACTCAATGACGGTCATGCCATACCGCGCCTTGGTTTGGGTGTGTGGCGGATCAGCTCGGGTAAGAGCTGCGAGTCGGCGGTGCGCGCAGCGCTTGACGCCGGCTACCGGCATATCGACACGGCGGCGTTTTACGGCAATGAAGAGAGCGTCGGCAAAGCCATCCGTGACAGCGGCATCGCCCGCGACGAGATTTATCTCACCACCAAGCTGTGGAACAGCGATCACGGCAACCCCGAAAGAGCGCTGGAGCGCAGTCTCGGCAAACTCAAGATGGATTATGTCGATCTCTACCTGATCCATTACCCGGTGCCGGAGCGGTTGCGCAGTTGGCGCGCGCTGGCAGGCTTGCGCGCGGGCGGCAAAGCGCACTCCATCGGCGTGAGCAATTTCACGATCCGACACTTGACCGAGCTGCTCGCCGATAGCGATACGATTCCCGCCGTCAACCAGGTGGAGTTGCATCCGTACTTGTACCAGCGCGAGTTGCTGGATTTCTGCCATAAGAAAAACATCGTGATCGAGGCCTATAGCCCGCTGACCCACGGCGAGCGGCTCAACGATCCGAAACTGCTGGCGATCGCGCGAAAATATGCAACGGCTATTAGCAATTCATCCCCGAGCGCCGGCGGCAAATCCACGGCGCAGATCCTGATCCGCTGGGCATTGCAGCATGACGCGGTGGTGATTCCAAAGTCGGCGAATCGAGAGCGGATTATCGAAGATGCCGATGTTTTCGACTTCGCCATTAGCGCTGAAGACATGCGGACGCTCGATGGCTTCGATGAAAACTTGCGAACTTGCTGGGACCCGACCCACGCGCCGTAAGCGATGGATCGCCACCAGCTAAGGAGGCGAGGATGAAAACCCCGCTAACGTTTGGCTTTGCCAGCTTGATTGTCGTTGTCGGATTGATGGCGCAGCCCGCGCCGGCGCAAGAAACCATGCGGGTGGCGATCCCGCTATTTCCGACGGCGGCGTTTCCCTTGCTGGTGGCCAATGACCGAGGCTTTTTTCGCAACGAAGGACTGACCGTCGAACCGATCCGTATCAACAGCGCGCCGACGACCTACCAAGCGCTGATCTCGGGCGACGTTCACGCCGCCGCCGGCGCGCCCACCGGCTTGCTGCCGAGCCATGCGCAAGGCGCGGATGTGATCGCGGTGGG
>JBGTCC010000085.1:0-4322 GCA_041749055.1 Thermodesulfobacteriota bacterium
CTGCTTAATCTGCCGTAGAAAGCGCGCCGCGCTGGCGCCGTCGACAACTCGATGGTCGGCGGACAATGTGGCCGTCACCATGGATTTGATTTCGATGCCGTCGCCGTCCGTGACCACCCGCGGCGCGACCCGGCCGACGGCTAGGATCGCGGCTTGCGGCGGATTGATGATCGCGATGAAGCTATCGACGCCGAGCATGCCGAGGTTCGACACGGTGAACGTGCCCCCTTCGTAGTCGAGGGGAAAGAGTTTTTTGTTTTGCGCCTTGTCGGCCAGTGCGCGGCTCTGTTTGGCCAATTCCAACAAATTCAGCCGGTCGGCGTTACGAATCACCGGTACGACCAGGCCTTCATCGAGGGCCACGGCAACGCCGATGTTGACATCAGCGTGTTGCTGGATTCCCTGCTCGGTGAAACTTGAGTTCATTGACGGGTAATCTTTGAGCGCGCGGGCCGAAGCTTGGAGAATAAAATCATTGATCGACGGGATCGGCTCGTCGCCACATTCCTTCCATCCGATTCTGAGCTTACTCACCGCCGTCATGTCGATGTCCATGCTGATGTAGAAGTGCGGCGCGCTCTGTTTGCTCAGCGTCATGCGCTGGCCGACAATGCGGCGCATCGGAGTGAGTCGTAGCAAGCCAGGCGTTGTCGAAGGCACCGGCCGTGCGACGTTTCCATTGCCGGCGCGCTGTACATCTGCGGCAAGAATACTTCCTTCAGGTCCGCTGCCGCGCAGTGAACTCAGCTCGATTCCCCTTTCCTCGGCAATCCGTTTGGCTTTTGGCGAGGCGAGAATGCGTCCGCCGGTGGGCGCTGAAGAAAAGTGCGGCATCGGGGTGGTTGTCGAGGTCGTCGTGCGGCCCTCACCCCTTCCCTCTCGCTGGGGGAGAGGGTGATCCTGACTTATTCCCTCTCCCTTTGGGAGAGGGCGAGGGTGAGGGTCCTGAACCGCCGCCGAAGTCGCCGTTTCACCCGGCGCCAAGATTAAAGCGATCGTCTGCCCGACTGGAATTTCATCTCCGGCTTTCGCCGTCACGCGCGAGAGAACACCGGAAGCCGACGCTTCGATCTCCACCGTCGACTTGTCGGTTTCGATCTCCATCAGCAGCTCGCCTTTGATCACGGTTTGACCTTCGGCTTTGAGCCACTTGAGCAGAGTGCCGGTTTGCTGCGCCACGCCGAGGGCGGGCATGATTACGTTGGTTGCCATTGTTTGTTGCTTAACATGGGACCGCGTGATGCGCGAGGCGAGATGCGCTAGAAGATCGACCTTCCTGTTGTTTTCCGTTCACTTGATGAACTTGTCCGCCCGAAAATCCGAACTTGATATCGCAAATTGCGATTTCAAGTTTAGGTTATTAGCCTGCGCCTTCAAATTGTGGAATTCGGCTTCGCTCAGCTGGAACATAAAATCACCGGGAAAACGATGACGGTTGCGCTTGACCGCTTCATTCAGTCTCCCGACGCTTACTCCGTACAGTAGAGCGAGATCGGCATCAAGCAGCACTCTCTGACCACGAATGAGAAGTATAGCTTGCTCAATTCTCTCGGCTGACGCTTGTTTGGTCATCGATTACCAGTTCCCTGTCTAGCCCTTCACCCTCTCCAGCGCTCCCGGATTATTCAGATTCGATTGCGTTTCGCGGGTCGTCGGCAGCTCGCCTCCGGTGGTGAAATAGTGCGTGCCGGCGACCAGCAATTTTTCCGAGGGAAAGCGGGTGATCACTTCGCAACCATCTTTCGTCACTACGACTTCTTCTTCGAGACGCGCGGCGGACCAGCCGTCAGCGGCGGGCCAGTAGGTTTCCAGCGCGAAGACCATGCCTTCTTCGATTACTTCGGGATGATCGAGGGAAACCAGGCGGCTGAAGATCGGTTTCTCCCAGATCGACAAACCGACGCCGTGGCCGTATTGCAGCGCGAAGGCGGCTTCTTCGTTGGCGAAGCCGAATTCTTGCGCCTTCGGCCACAGCTTGACTACATCCGCTGTCGTGATTCCCGGCTTGACGATGCTGATCGCCGCGTCCATGTAGTCGCGGCTGCGTTTATAGGCGTCGACCATTGCCGGCGACGCGCTGCCGATGGCAAATGTTCTATAGTAGCAAGTGCGGTAGCCGTTGAAGCTGTGCAGAATATCGAAGAACGCCGGATCGCCCGGCCGCAGCACACGGTCCGTGTAGACATGCGGGTGGGGGCTGCAACGCTCGCCGGAAATCGCGTTGACGCCCTCGACATGTTCGGAGCCGAGATCGTAGAGCACTTTGCTGACCACGCCGACGCATTCGTTTTCTTTCACGCCAGGTTTCATGAAGCGATAGAGCTCGTCATAGGCGGCGTCGACCATCATGGTCGCGGTGTTGAGCAGCGTAATTTCGTCCTGGGTTTTAATCTTGCGCACTTCATGCATCAGCTGCTGGCCGTCGACGACTTTGATGCCCGCCGCTTGGAGCGCGAACAATACCGGCATCTCGATCACGTCGACGCCCACCGGCTCGTTTTGCAGATTGCGCATTTCCAGTTCGGTCTTGATTTTTTTCGCGACATCTTCGGCCAGGCCAGATCCGGGATTCGTCGCGCCGCGCAAAGTGGAAATGCCGGCGCGCGAGCGCTCGCCCAACCAGGGGCAGTAAATCTGATGATGGCGCGCCGCCGAACCAAAGTCCCAGAGAATCGGTTCGTCATCTTGCGGCAACAGTGAAAAGCGTACCAACTTGTCCATCGCCCAGGTGCCGATGTGGGTCGCGGTGATGTAACGGATGTTGTTCATGTCGAAACAGAGCAGCGCCCCGATCTCCGATTTTTTCAGCGCACTTTTCACCCGCGCCAGCCGCTCCTGGCGCAGCCGCTCGATGTTTACCCGCTCTTCCCAATCAACGGCCATCAGGCCGAAGGTTTTAAGTCCCATTGCCTACCTCCAAAACCTAGCGTTCCAATCGTTCCAGTTGTTCCAAAGGTTCCAAATGTTAAAACCGATCCGTGCCGTCGAGCGACTGGAACGACTGGAACGTTTGGAACTGCTGGAACCGTTGCGAGATGACTATTGCTGTTGCTCATCGCAACACTCCGCCGTTATTTGTCGCACAATACTCGCGCCAATTTCGAAACGTTTTCGGCGGTCGGCACCGTCTGGTCTTCGAGCACCGGCGAGAACGGCACCGGCACGTCCATGGCGCCCATGCGCTTCACCGGCGCGTCGAGATAATAAAAGGCGCCATCGGCGATCACCGAGGCGATCTCGGCGGTGACGCCGTAGCGCTCGTAGCCTTCGTCGATGACGATGGCGCGGCTGGTTTTCTTCGCCGAATCTATGATCGTTTGTTTGTCTAGCGGCGCGGTACATCGCACGTCGACCACTTCGGCGCTGATCTCAAACTGTGCCAATAATTCCGCCGCGGCCAGCGCGACCTGAACCATGCTGCTGGTGGCGACCAGCGTGATGTCGCTGCCGGCGCGCTTCACGTCGGCGACGCCGAGCGGAATTGTGTATTCTTCCGCCGGCACCGGGCCTTTGAGTTGGTACATTAGCTTGTCTTCGAAAAAGGCGACGGGGTTGTCGTCGCGGATCGCCGATTTGAGCAGGCCTTTAGCATCGTACGGCGTTGCCGGCACGACGACTTTCAATCCAGGAATGTGACTCAACCAGGCATGCAAGCTCTGGCTATGCTGTGCCGCCGAGCGGCGCGTGGCGCCAAGCGTTGTGCGTAAGACCATGGGAACTTTGAGCTTGCCGCCGGACATGTAGTGAATCTTCGCCGCCTGATTGACCATCTGATCCATCGTCAATGTGATGAAGTCGCCGAACATGATGTCGACCACCGGACGCATGCCGGTCATCGCAGCGCCGACACCGATGCCCGCGATGCCGGCTTCAGAAATCGGCGAGTCGATCACACGCTCGGTGCCAAATTCCTTTACCAACCCCGTCAAAACTTTGAACGGCGTGCCGGCCTCTGCAACATCTTCGCCGATGATAAAAACCGTCGGATCGCGGCGCATCTCTTCAACAAGCGCTTCGTTGATCGCTTGGGCGAAGGTGATTTCGCGGGTGTTCATCGGGGCACAGGTTAGGGCATTAGGCAATCGGGATGAGTCGCTTCAACGCAGCTTGTTGATCAATGACCCCAACATTTTGCTGATCAATTGAATTTCTTCTAGCACCGGTTGCGTCTGAAGGTTTTCCAAATAACCAACTTTTGCACACACGAGAAGCTGAGTTTCCTGTTCCAAGAGAGAGCCTCGGCTGATCGAAAGGTGATGACGATACTTTCCTGTCGCTTGCCTACCGTATCCTTCGGCAATATTTGATGGAACTGAGACAGC
>JBGTCC010000086.1:0-5284 GCA_041749055.1 Thermodesulfobacteriota bacterium
ACGAAAAAGTGATCTTTGTTGGTCTCGATCAGACCCAGATTGTGAAACCGCTGCATGAACAGACTGATTCGCGGCCGCGTCGTGCCGACCATTTCGGAGAGTTCTTCATGGGTAATTTTCAGCTCGATGCGGATGCTGCGCGGATCCTTCTTACCCATGGTGCGGGCCAACTGTAACAACGTCTGACCCAGCCGCTGTTCACTATCCACGGTCACGAGATTGGCGATGATTTGCTGCTGGTCGGCGATCCGCACAGCAAGATAGCGCACGAAACCTTCAAACAGCGAGTCGCGGCCAAGACGGGCAAAGAACTGCGAGCAAGGGATTTGTTTTAACGTCGTCGCTTTCATCGCCGTCGCGGTTTCCAAGCGCGCGCCTAAGCCGGAGAGACAAAGCTCGCCGAAAATATCGCCGCCGCTATGGATCGCCAACAGACACTCTTTGCCTTCGGTGGAGAGCATCAGCAGTTTGACCTGGCCGCTCTCGACGAAGTAGACCATCTCGTCCTGATCGCCGCAGCTGTAGACGTTAGAGTGTCTGGCGATCTTGACGGCGCGGGAGTTCGCCGTCTCACGCTGCAATGAATCGCGCAGTTGTTGCTTGAACAGATCGGCTTGGGGAGTTTGTTGAATCGCCATCGTGTCTCCTTAAAAAGCCCACGACGCCTATAAGAACTGTCGATTGGACCAGGGGCTTGGTCAGCTATTAGTACTTGGGAGCGCAAAGCACTCGAGCTGCCTCGCATCCACACCGTACCTCTTGGTTCGGGTCAAGTCTAGCTGGGCTGACTTCCAATCGGACGATCGCAAGAGCGCGCAATGCCGCGGGCTGCCTCCCGAAGAGAATTATGTCTAGCCAAATCATGCCGGTCCGGAAAGGAGGTTGTCTCCATCTCCGAACCGGCATCACAGTTAATTGACCGGGCTAGCCGCAATCTGGTGCGAGGTCGAGTTACCGATCTCGAAGGACTCCACTCGGGGAGAGCCTTCAATCACGCTCGCTAGCGCCTTCAATATCTCCGGATGGGTCTTCATGATATGGGCCTCCGCGTCCTCTTTTTTATCCCACAGACTGATCGTGATCGCTTCATTGCGTTCCGGCGCGATGAAACTGATCGCATCGTCGAAGCCTTTTTGTCTTCTGAGCAGGGGAATGACTTCTCCCTCGACAATGCGGGTAAACTCCGCCGCACTCTTGGCCTTGAGTTTATAACTGACGTTTCGACTGAACATGGCAACCTCCTTGGTTGGACCGGTTAGAAGGGAAACTGGAGGAGACTTGTTTGAAGAATTTCAGGCAAGTTAAATCCTCCGATGAGATGAGCGCTAATTCATCAATATATACGAAGGGTGCCAGGATTACTGTCTAATATTGGACGTTTGCGAAAAATTTTTCGCGAACCTAGCGAACTTGAAATTCCTGAGGTACGCTTCCGGTAGAAGATTGAACACGCAGGCGGAGGTTTAGATTCTATGTCAGCGCAAGATTGGGATTTCATCGTATGGCGGCGAGCCAATGATCTGCTCGAGCAGGCAGAGCGGATCCATAGGAATTTTATCCAAGTCGAAGCCGGGGCTCGCTATCGGGTTTCTCATGGCCGAACACCAAGCTGGGAGCCACCTGTTAACGTCGTCGAAACCGACGAAAGCCTGTGGGTGATTTCGGCCCTCTCTGGAGTTGCCGCTGACCGAGTCAGCGTCCGGCTTGAGGGACGCGAACTGGTCATCGCCGGCGAACGGCCACTGCCACAATGCTGTCACGACGGCGAACTAAAGCTATGGGAAATTCCCCTCGGTCGTTTCGAGCGGCGACTCAGGCTGGTGGGGGGAGAGCATCCTCTATCGGTAGGGGAGATAGCGTTCCAGGATGGCTTGCTCACCATCCAGATAAGGAAGCAAACATGAGCCCGGAAGAGATCGAAACCCCGAAAGCGAAATCGCGTATCAATATCCCCGCCGGCGCATTGATCATCATACCGATGCGCAACCGAGTGCTCTATCCGTCCATGGTCATGCCGCTGATGGTCGGCCGCCCGGCGCGGCTCCAAGCTGTCGAAGAAGCCGTGCGCCAACAACTGCCCATCGGATTCGTCGTGCAACGCGATCCGAACATGGAGGCGCCTCAACCCAAAGACTTGTACGAAGTCGGTACCGCGGCCGACGTCCTGCGCATGTTCACTCTGCCGGACGGTCGGCGCCAGGTCATCGTCCAAGGCCGCCGCCGTTTCGAAGTCGCCGAATATATTGAGACCGATCCGGTCCTCATTGCGCGGGTCATCATGGTTGAAGAACAGATCCCGCAGACCAAGGAGTTCGAGGCGCGCATCCTACATCTGCGCCAAGAAGCAGCCCGGGCACTAGCGTTATTCCCCGAGCCGATGAACGAACTGCGAGCGATGATCGAAAGGATCGAAGATCCGTTATCCCTAATAGATATGATCGCTTCCACGCTGGACTTACCGGTCGTTGAGAAGCAAGAAATTCTCGCGATTCTTGACCCGGAGACGCGGGCCCAAAGGGTCTCAGAAAAACTCGCGCGGCAGATCGAACTGCTGGAACTCAGCAAAAAAATGCGCGACGAAACTAGAGACTCCATGGATAAGTCCCAGCGCCAATATTTCCTGCGCGAACAATTAAAGGCTATTCAAAAAGAGCTGGGCGAGGAGGATGGCAAGGGCGTAGAAATCGAAGAGTTACGGAAAAAACTCTACGAGGCAAAAATGCCGCCCGAGGTCGAGAAGGAAGCGCTAAAAGAGCTGACTCGTTTCGAGCGCATCCCTGAGATGGCGCCTGAACACTCATTGTTGAGAACCTACTTCGATTGGTTGGTAGAACTGCCTTGGAGCGTCGTCACTGAGGAGGAAATCGATCTGCCGAAAGCACGCGAGATTCTCGACGCCGACCATTACGGTCTCGAAAAAGTGAAAAAGCGCATTATCGAATTCCTCGCGGTTCGTAAACTCATGCCGCACGGGAACAGTCCTATCCTGTGCTTAGTCGGTCCTCCGGGAGTAGGAAAGACCTCACTTGGCCAAAGCATCGCTCGGGCGATGAATCGTAAGTTTGTCCGACAGAGCCTGGGCGGCGTCCATGACGAGGCGGATATTCGCGGCCATCGGCGCACCTATATCGGCGCACTACCGGGAAATATCATTCAAGGGATCAAGAAAGCCGGCAGTCGGAATCCGGTTTTCATGCTCGATGAAATCGATAAGCTCAGCGCGAGTTTTCATGGCAATCCTTCCGCGGCGCTACTGGAGGTCCTCGATCCGTCGCAAAATTCGACCTTTCAGGACCATTATCTGGCAGTGCCTTTCGATCTAACTCAGGTATTGTTCATCGCCACGGCGAATGTGCTCGATACGGTTCCGGGCCCGCTGCGCGACCGAATGGAGATCTTGGAATTGCCGGGATACATCGAGGAAGAGAAGCTGGCGATTGCCAAGGGTTATTTGATTCCTCGGCAGATTTCCGAAAACGGTCTCAAGCCTGGAGAGATCAATTTTACTGACGATGCGATTCGCGAAGTTATTCGCTCCTACACGCGCGAAGCCGGTGTGCGCCAACTCGAGCGTGAGCTAGCAGCGGTCTGCCGCAGCGTGGCAACGCGCGTCGCGGATGGTTTTAAAGAGCCGATTACCGTCAATCGAGAATCGCTCGATGCCTATCTGGGTCCGCAAAAATTCTATAACGAGATCGCGCTGCGCACCAGTTTACCTGGAGTCGCCACCGGCCTGGCCTGGACGCCTTTTGGCGGCGACATCCTGTTTATCGAAGCGACCAGGATGCCGGGAGACGGCAAGCTAATTTTGACCGGCCAGTTGGGCGATGTCATGAAGGAAAGCGCCCAGGCCGCATTGAGCCTAGCCAAGTCTCGAGCCGAGAATTTGGGCATCGATCCCGCGATCTTCAAGAGCCACGACCTGCACATTCACATTCCCGCGGGCGCTGTCCCCAAGGACGGCCCCAGTGCCGGGATAACCCTCTTCGTCGCCCTCGTTTCACTGCTAACCGGACGGCGCATCAGTAAAGATGTCGCCATGACCGGCGAGATCAGTCTGCGCGGCTTGGTTCTGCCAGTGGGAGGAATTAAAGAAAAAATGCTGGCGGCAAAAAGAGCGGGGATCTCACGCATTTTGCTGCCTGACTTAAACCGCAGAGACTTGGAAGAGATTCCCCCCGCAGGCCGCGAGGGTATCCGCTTTGAATTTTTGAAAACAGCGGACGAAGCCTTGCGGCTGGCCCTCGAACCCGACGCGCCAAGCGGCTATTCTCCCGGTGAAAAGCTCGCGGCTCGCTCGTTTTCCTGACCAACGCGTAACTTACGTGAAAGCGCGTTGGAGCTGGCGCAAGATCCCGTTGGGCTCGCGTAGCGCGAGTTCGACGATTCGATCCGCCCGCGCTTGAGTGTCGCTGACCGCGTAAATACGCAGCTGCGGCGCGTTGCCCGACGGTCGGATATGGGCAATGTCGCCGTTGCGGAAATAGATGCGCACGCCGTCAAGGACGTTAACTCTGACGATGTCGTCGAAACCCGAGGCTGGCGTGAAAAAACGGTTCAATAGGGCTTGGCAGTGTTGCCAGTTTTTGGCTGCCGAAGCGGCCATCGGCGCGCGATTACCATCGGCGCGACTGCAATCGACAACCCCGCCTGCATGATCGAACTCGACTGCGACGGCAGCGTCGACGGGAATCAGTTGCGCGAAAATCGCCTGGCTCGCCGCCACCGGGAAGTCATCGAGCAAGCCGGCCCGTCCAAAGCGCGCCGGCAATCGGTCCCACAACATCGATAAACTCATGCCCTGCTCCGCCGCGGCGAACAGATTAGCCAGGATCGGCAGAAGCGCATCGCGCGTCGGCAGCGCTGCCAATATGCCGCTATTTAACTTGATATCGCTGCCGGTCAGAAATCCGCCATTGGCTTCCCAGCCAACGATGCGTTGGCGCTTGCCAGCAGCGCGCAAGTCATCAAGGGCAGCGACGACGTAAGGCGAGCCGATCTTGGTCTTTTCCAGAATGATCTTGTGTTCGCCCAAGCGACGCTCCACCGCATCGTTGGCGCTGATCGGCACCGCCGCCGCATCGGCGCGCAGGTATTCGGCAACCACCACGCCGAGCAGATCGCCTGGCAAGAACCGCACGCGCCGCGCTCCGGGCGCGACTTCGGTAGCCGGCAATACCGCGGTGACCAGCGGCCGATCAGAGTCACCATCCGTAGAAACGATAACTGAAACAGACTTGCCGCCGGCCTCGGTGGCCCGGGCAAACCCTTCTAGGCACTCTAA
>JBGTCC010000087.1:0-8071 GCA_041749055.1 Thermodesulfobacteriota bacterium
ATACCACTCCGCCGTGTCGAGAAAATTTATCCCCAGATCGATAGCCCCGCGCACATGCGCCACCACATCGCTCTCACTGCGCGTCTGGCCCTTCAATCCCGCCAACCCCAACCGGCTCGGCCCGCCGCAGCCCAACCCCGCGACACTGACCTTCAATCCGCTGCGACCGAGAATATTATAGTCCACGACGTTCGCCTTAACTTCCCTTCCGAACTTGGCGTCCCTGCGCCTTTGCGGGAGATATTCCGTATCCGATTTACAGGTCTCGTATACTGCTAGCGCAAACCCTCCGCCGCTTTGCGCGCGAAGCCTCGATGGCGCACCGGCTTTCCAGATAACACTTCACGGCCGAGGTGTACTGCCTGGAACAGAACCGCATTGTTCGACTTTGGCGCCGTTCGGTTCGACAAAGGCGATGCAAGCGGGCCTGCGCTCATAGCCGGCATCGCCGGAAAATAATGACGTCAAGTTACAACTAATTTCGCCAAGAAACGTGCATTTACCCTGAAACTTGGCGCCCTCTGGAATCGGCTGGGTGTCATAAGGATCGCTCGTCGGCGCCGCGGAACAGCCGGCGGCCAACAGGGCCGTCGGCACTAACACAAAGGCTAACGCCATCACGCGCGCCGTGACGAATGATCGCCGCATGCCTGCGCTTTATAGTGCTGCGGCGCAGAGCAGTCAATCGGATTGCGATTGACGGTAGCCACCTTACTTTGTTAATGCTGCGGTCATCAGAGTCATATTAAATAGGAGGATGAACCATGAGTACCACCCTTGAATCGTTCGCGGCGGATGTCCCACGCATTCTCAAAGCCGACCCGAGCCGAACCGGCCGGGAGAAAGTCCGCGACCTAGTCCAGGAAGCGCTCAAAGATGAAAAATTCATCTCGACCTACATCAACGACAACACCCCCGACCGCCAAGTGATCTACGAAGATGCCGAACTGGGCTTCTGCGTCTGCGCCCATGTCAATCGCGAAGCGCGCGAGGCCAATCCGCACGATCACGGCAGCTCCTGGGCGATCTACGGCCAGGCCTGGGGTGAGACTCAGATGAGCGACTGGGAAGTCCTCGAAGCCGCCGCCGAAGACCAACCGGGAAAAGTTAAACGCGGCCAGGTCTACACGCTCAAACCGGGCATGGCGCATATTTACAACGAAGGCGACGTTCACTCGCCCAAGCGCACCGCCGCCACCGGCCTGCTGCGCATCGAGGGCAAGAACACGACAAAATTGAAACGCTTCCCATATAAAGCGGTGTAACTGCCAAGGCGATGCGAAACGTGATTACGGCCATCGGTGCGGGTTGGCAGCAGGGCCTGCGTGCCTTCGCATTTGCAATCGTAAGCGTCAACGCGTTCGCAACGACTCTCCAAGCTGCCGCCGCTCCCACGCGCGTCGCCATTGCCTATCCCAGTCCCAGCCCGCGCGTCGCGCCGCTTTGGCTGGCGCAAGATTTGGATTTCTTCGGCAAGTACGGCCTGCGCGGGCAGAGCGTGCTCGTGCGCAACAATCAGATGCTCACCGCCGGCTTCGCTTCGGGCGATATCGATGTCGCTTATACCGGCGGCACGACGGTGCTCGGCGGGGTCGCCGCCGGCACCGAGCTCAAGCTGCTCGCCGGATTCGTCAGCCGCGGCAGAGGATTTCTCACCGTGCGGCCGGATATTCGCAAGCCGGCGGACCTAGCGGGCAAGCGCTTCGGCGTCCAGAGCATCGGTGGGACTTTGTGGATGTACGCCATGCTCACCATGGAGCAGTTGGGCTTGGACCCGGTGCGCGACAAGATTCAATTCATCGTCGTCGGCGATCAGACCGTCATGGTCCGGGCGCTGGAGAGCGGCGTGGTCGACGCCACGGTATTAACCACCCGCACCTACAGTCTCGACCTCAAGAAAAAAGGCTTCAACGTCATGAACGAAGTCTTCCCGGCCATGGCCTCAACCGGCGTGGTGGCGCGAAAATCTTTTCTCGAAAAAAGCCCCGCCACCGCGGAAAGTATCCTGAAAGCCTTAATCGAAGCGGAGTATTATCTGCTGGCGCCCAGCGGCAAGGCCCAGACGATAAAAACCATCATGAGCCGGCTTAAGCTCTCCGATCCGTCGCTCGCCGAAGAAGGCTACAACGATATCGTCAAGGAATTTGAAACCAAACCTTACCCGTCCCTCGAAGGTTTGAAAAACATGCAACGACTCCTGGCCATGCAAAACCCCAAGCTCGCCGACGTCAATCCCGCCAGCCTAGTGGACAGCTCGATCCTGCGCAGGCTCGAGGACAGCGGCTTCCTCGCTCAACTGCAGGCGCGCTACCGCGAGTGAGCCGGGCAATTTTGAATTTTAGTTTGGAATTCTGAATTTGGTATTCACCGCGAAGCGATGACTCAGGCGTGCGCTTCTGCCGCAACGATCGGCAGCGCCGGCGCTTGATCCCGGTCCCGGTGAATCATCATCGCCATCCCCGCGGCTAACAAGCCCATAAACGCACCGCTCAAAAACGCGTAGTAGTATTCGCCAAATTCGCTGTAGATCCAGCCGGCGCCGAGGGCGGCGATGGCACTGCCGATTTGGTGCGACACGAATACCAAGCCGAAGAGCACGCCGACCCGGTCCTGGCCAAAATGTTTGGCGATCAGCGCCACCGTCGACGGTCCGGTGGCGAACCAGTCAAAGCCATATAAGACCGCGAAAACGAATAAACTCGACGAGTCGGTCACGTAAGGTAAGACGAACAGCGACAAGCCACGAAACAAATAGGCCGCCGACAATACTTTGCGCGCGTCAATGCGGTCGCACCGCCAGCCGGCAAAAGTGGTCCCGACAAAACTTGCCACGCCCATGATACCCACCGCCGTCGCCGCCGTCACTTCCGCGATGCCGCGCTCGATGGCATGGGGAATCATATGCGTGCCGACCAAACCGTTGGAGGTCATGCCGCAGACGAAGAAACTGCCGCTCAAGAGCCAGAACGTCGGCGTCTTGATCGCATCGCCGAAGGTGGCGACGGAAAATGCCCGCGGCGCGGCGCGGGCCTGGTTGCGTTGATCCAACGTTGTCGTGCCATCGCTGTAAGGTTCGAGGCCGAGCTCCGCAGGATAGTCGCGCAGCCACAACCAGATCGCCGGCAACAGCAGTAACGCCGTGCCGACGATCAACATCATCGCCGTGCGCCAACCATGGGAGACGATTAGCGCCATGAGAATCGGCAAGAAAATGACCTGCCCGGTGGCATTGGCGTTGGTGAGAACACCCAGGGCCAGACCACGCCGGGCGATAAACCAGCGGCTCGCCACGCTCGCCGACAATGCCGGTGTCACGCCGGTGGCGATGCCAAGGACAATTCCCCAAAGAAGAATAAAGTGCCACAATTCGGTAACAAAAACGGTCCCGGTGACGCCGACGGCGATAGTCGCGAGGCAGCCGATCACGACGCGACGAGCACCGTAACGATCGAGCAGCCAACCGCCCACTGGCGCCATCAGACCATAGGTGAGTAAATTCAAACTCGCCGCCGCAGAGATCGCGGTTCGTCCCCAACCGAACTCCCCCTCCAAAGGATGAATCAACACCGAAGGCGCCGAGCGCACCGCCGACGCGGCGAGATAAGCGAGAAAGCTAAGTCCAATGATGAACCAGCCATAGTAGAATGGCAGCGCGAACGGCAGGCGCGGCGCCGGCTGGTTATCGTTCTCGTCCATCATTTTCGTCTATCACAACCCACCGCAACGCATAAGTGTGAAATGAGAATCTCGAGCCGGAAGATAAAGCTGAGAGGGCGGGTTTCATACCCGCCCCTCCGAATGCCAGCTCTTTTTTGCGCGCTTTGCGTTCTTTGCGGCTATTCTTCTTTTTGGTTGCGGCTACGCCGGCGGCGCCACGGCCACACCGCGAACGCCGGCGCGCTCAAGTGCCTGGGCGACAAAGCCGCTGGCTTTCACTTCTTCGATAAACTCACGCAGAACCCGCAACGCGGATTCGCGTCCATGCGGCATGCCCATCGCCTGTCCAATCGCCATGAAGCGCTCGTCGAACACGCGCGAACCTGGAAGTTTAGCGGCATTGACCATCAACGACTGACGCACGCCGGCGACAACATCGACTTTGCCCTCAATGATCAGATTGAACGCGGTATTTGGGCTCTCCGCCTTGATCATTTGCGCCTGCTTCAAGTTTCGGCTCAAGAACAAATGGTAAGCACTGCCCGTCGATACGCCGACACGCACGCCAGCGCGATCGACATCGGCGATGGATTGAATCGGCGATCCCGGCGGCGTTAAATAGGTGCCCTCGATCAACAGATAGGGCGCGGTGAAAGCGATCTCGCCGGCCCGTCCCGGCTCCACCGCGAGAAACGCCGCATCCCAAGCGCCGGCTTTCACCGCCGCGGCCATTTTACCAGCCGATTCAAAGGCCACGAGCTCCACCGGAAGCTCGCAACGGCGGCCCAATTCGCGCGCCAAATCCACTGCTACCCCAGTCAATTCGCCGGTCGCGCCATCGCGCCTCGCCAGCACCGCATTGCCATAGTTGATGCCAACCCTCAGTTTGCCCGACGGCGCAAGTTCGTCTTTGACTGTTTGTGCGATCATTCCGCGACGCTACGCGCAACGGACTCAGGCGTCAACCAGGAGTGAACAGAGATCCATCAGTCTCCATTGTCAATTATCCATTCTCCAGTGTTTTAAACACTTGCGCTCCACACCGATCGGTAATACCAAGTGACAGGGGAAATTTTCCATGGGCTACTTGCCGAAAGCCGGCGTCGGATTTGATCTGATAGAATTCCGCAGCAACGGTCGAGACGTGCAGGGGGGCATCTTCAGCCCCGATAAGATAATATTCAAGCCGTCATCAACCGCTGTGGTATTAGTGCACGGCGTTGAATCCTATTGGTACTCGGCGCCGACGATGTTTCTCGGCGCCTATCTCGCCGAAGCCGGCTACACCGTGCTGGGCTACAACGGCGTCCATTCGGGAGAGACTTTTCGCACCTCGGAGTTTGAAACCGCGGTGAGCGAAGCCGGCGATGCGGTTTCGTTCATGACTAGTCGCGGCTTCGACAGGATCTTCCTCGTCGGCCATAGCCTCGGCACGCCGATCGTCGAATACTATCAAGGCGACCAGCCGCACCCGGCGGTCAAAGCCCTGGGCGTCTACGGCCCGCATATCGACATCCCGACCGTGACTCGCGATTCGCTGCTCGGTCCCGAGCTTTATGAATTGTTTGCCAGCGAATGCCGCGAATTGGTCGCGGCGGGCAAAGGCGATGAGATCAAGCTGCTGCCCTTCCGCGAAGGCAAATTCATCATCACTTCGGCGAAAACTTTTCTTAGCTACCGTGACGTGACAACCAGCAAAGCGAACGTCGAGAAGATGATTGGCAACATCAAGGTGCCGTTTCTGATCGTCTACGACGACGGCGACAACATTCAAGGCAAAGGCGTGGTCACCCGCCGCGCAACCATCGCCGGCAGAATCAAAGAGAATGCGGTTAAATCACCGAAAGCTGAGATCGTCGTCATTCCCAGCCGCCCCGGCAACTCGCCATTTCAGGCCCATTTGTTCGTTAACAACGAAAGACTGGTTACGGACAAAACCGTGGCGTGGTTAGAAACCGTCGGGCTGCCGCCGGCATCGCGCGGTTAAGCGGCAAGGATTTTCGTACCCGATCTTTTTTCTCCGCCGATCGCGCGACTTTTCTTTCACCGCGCTTCACTCTGGGCGCAACGTTGCTATACTCATTCGATTCACGCTACTCATGAGGTTTTATCCATGACGCAAAATGTTTCCCAAGCTAGCCAAAGCAAGGTTACCCAACTCATCGCCAGCGAACTCAGCGTCGGCGCCCATCAAGTCGCCGCCGCCGTGGCGCTGCTCAACGAAGGCTCCACCGTGCCGTTCATCGCGCGCTATCGCAAAGAAGTCACCGGCAATTTGGACGACACCCAGCTGCGTAATCTCGAGGAGCGGCTGCTCTATCTGCGCGAGTTGGAAGACCGGCGCGCAACGATCTTGGCGTCCATCGAAGAGCAGGGCAAACTCACCGACGAGCTGCGCGCCGCCGTCGAAGGCGCCGCCACCAAGCAGGCGCTGGAAGATATTTATCTGCCCTACAAACCCAAGCGCCGCACCAAAGCGCAGATCGCCCGCGAAGCCGGGCTTGAACCTTTAGCCGACGCGCTGCTCGGCGATCCGACCCTCGATCCGCAGGAAGAAGCGGCAAAATTTGTCAACGATAAATCGGCCGCCGAGAACGGCGTGCCGGATATCAAAACCGCCCTCGATGGCGCCCGCGACATCTTGTCCGAGCGTTTCGCCGAAACCGCCGAGTTGCTGGCCAAGCTGCGCACGCGCCTGTGGGAAGAGGGAGTCGTTAGCGCCAAGGTGATGAAAGACAAAGAAATGGCCGAAGAGGAAAAATTTCGCGACTACTACGCGTATAATGAAACCCTTCGCACCATCCCTTCCCATCGCGCGTTGGCGTTGTTCCGCGGCCAAACCTTGAGCGTGCTATCGATCGATCTAAGTCTAGACGAAAAACAGGAAGCCCTCGTGCCCCATCCCTGCGTCGCCATGATCGCCGGCCATTTTGGCATCGCAGATCGCGGCCGGCGCGCCGACAAGTGGCTCGCCGAAGTTTGCAACTGGACCTGGCGGGGCAAAGCGCATCTGCATCTCGGCACCGAACTATTGACCCAGTTGCGCGAAGCCGCCGAGGCCGAAGCGATAAAAATCTTTGGCCGCAACCTGCACGAGCTCCTGCTCGCCGCGCCGGCGGGGCCGAAAGCGGTGCTCGGCCTCGACCCCGGCATCCGCACTGGGTGTAAAATCGCCGTGGTTGACGCCACCGGCAAGCTGCTCGAGACCGCGACGATCTATCCGCACCAACCGCGCAATGATTGGGACGGTTCGCTGGCGACCTTGGCGCGTCTGACCGTGCAGCATAAGGTGGAATTGATTGCCATCGGCAACGGCACCGCCAGCCGCGAGAGCGACAAGCTCGCCGCCGAAGTGATGAAACTCATCGCCGCGAAAATGCCGGAACGCAAAGTGAATAAGATCGTCGTCAGCGAAGCCGGCGCCTCGGTCTACTCCGCCTCGGCCTTCGCCGCCGCTGAATTTCCTGAACTTGACGTCAGTCTGCGCGGCGCCGTGTCCATCGCCCGCCGTTTGCAAGATCCATTGGCCGAGCTGGTCAAGATCGAACCCAAAGCCATCGGCGTCGGGCAATATCAACATGACGTCAATCAGCGCGCCCTGGCGCGCAATCTCGACGCCACCGTCGAGGACTGCGTCAATGCCGTCGGCGTCGATCTTAACACCGCATCGATTCCGCTACTCACAAGGGTTTCGGGACTCAACAGTCTGTTGGCGAAAAACATCGTCGAGTTTCGCAACGCCAACGGCGCCTTTCGCAATCGCAAATCACTGACAAAAGTTCCACGTCTGGGCGACAAGACCTTCGAGCAAGCCGCCGGCTTTCTGCGCGTCAACGATGGCGACAACCCGCTCGACCGCTCGGCTGTCCATCCGGAAGCCTATCCCGTGGTCGAACGGATCTTGGCGCAATGTGGCAAGGATATCGGCGAAGTGATGGGCCAAGCGGCAGTCTTGAAAGAACTGAAACCCGAACAATTCACCGACGGCAAATTCGGCGTGCCGACGGTCAAAGATATTTTAGCCGAGTTGGAAAAGCCCGGCCGCGATCCGCGCCCGGAATTCAAAACCGCGACCTTCCAGGAAGGCGTCGAAGCGATTGCCGACTTGCAGCCCGGTATGGTCCTCGAAGGCGTCGTCACCAATGTCGCCGCCTTCGGCGCCTTCGTCGACATCGGCGTGCACCAGGACGGCCTGGTGCATGTCTCTGCCCTGGCGAATAAGTTCGTCAAAGATCCCCAAGATGTCGTCAAGCCCGGCCAAATCGTCAAAGTCCGAGTGATGGACGTCGATGTGAAACGCCAACGCATTGCGCTCACCATGCGTCTCACCGACGCACCGGGAGACGCGTCACGCTCAAACCAAGCACGACCGGAAGCGAATGCTAATCCAGCGCGCAACCAGCGAGACCGACAA
>JBGTCC010000088.1:0-5340 GCA_041749055.1 Thermodesulfobacteriota bacterium
GCGATGGCGTCGCCGGAGTTGGAACGGTATTTTTCCGTCAAGATGACGCCGGCGCGGGCACGGGTGGCGCTGTTGCAACTCAGTCGCTTCGTCAGCTGCCGGCGCGACGGCTGGGCCAATCTGATTGCCAACTGCGACGCACCACCGATGCGCCAGCGTCTGATGGCCCATGAGTATGACGAACTGGTAGAAGACGAATACAGTTCCACAGGCCACTACGATCTGCTGATTCGCCAGGGCGAATTGATCGGTCTCACGGCGGATGACTTTGCTCGGGTCCAACCGCTGCGCACCAGTTTGGCAACGTTTTACGGTTGGAAGTGGATCACCCGCGCGGCAATCTGGCAGGACGGGCTGATCGCGATGATGGCAACAGAGTGGGTGAACGACGACCGCCGCTTGCTCGATCAAGGCGGCGGCCTATCGCGTCGCGACGGCCTGCGCTGGATACGCGACTTCGGCTACCAATGGGAAGAGATGCCAATTTCGCCGCCCACGCCGTGGCCGATGAAAAACACAGCGATCTGTTTGTGCCGCTGTTGGACAAGTTCATTGCCAATCGTGAGAGCGCGCTTAAAGCCGCGGACGACGCCTTGGAGCTATTCAAGTTGTATCATCTCGGTGTGACCGAGGAGATGGAGAGACTGGATTGAGAGATTTAACCACAAAGGGCACATAGGTCACAAAGTAGGGGCCGGTCGCGACCGGCCCATTTCGGAATCGGGGAATTAGCCGCAAAGAACGCAAACAGCGCAAAAAAAAGTTCGGTTTATCTCCCGCAAAGGCGCTAAGGCGCAAAGGTGACGGGCTAATGCCCGTCATCCCGAGCGAATGCGAGGGGATCTATAAAGATTTCTCCCTGCGGTCGAAATGACAACTCTTCCGCACTTGGCGACTTTGCGCTTTTGCAGGAGGAATATCCGAATCCGAGAAATTCGCCGCCGGAGAAATTTACGTAGGCCGCGCAAACTGTTAGCTACAGCAGTGCAAACGGCGCAGGAATATTTCAGAAACGTAGGGGCGGGTTTAAACCCGCCCTCTTAAGAATGTCCATGGCGAAAATTACCCACTGACCCACCACAATCCTAAAACGATTGAACTTTTGAACCTTGAACCCTTGAACGGTTATTTCCGAAGTCTCTTCCCCCGCGTTCCCCTGGCTGTGCCATTCTGGAACCGAGAGACCTATCGTAGCGTTTTGCGCTGCATCGTGTCCGGTCAAGTGGTCCGAGGAACCGATCTGGTGGCGTTACGATCACAGCTAGTCGATAATCTCGGCGTCGAGGATGGCATGCTTTGCGGTTCCGGCAGCTTGGCTCTGGAGCTTGGCTTGCGGGCTTGTCACCTGCGCCAAGGCGATGAAGTGATTATCCCTAGTTTTTGTTGTAGTGGCGTGGTCGCGCCGATCTTGGCCGTGGAAGCGACGCCGGTGTTGGCGGATGTCGGCAGTGAACTCAATCTCACTGTGGAAACGGTCGACGCGGTGCGTACGGGCAGGACCCGCGCGATTCTCGTGCCGCATTTGTTTGGCAATCCGGCCGCTATCGGCGAGATCGCAGAGCTGGGTAACGCAAACAATATCGTTGTCATCGACGATGCCGCGCAGGCGCTGGGTGCGACCATCGACGGCCAGGCGCTGGGGAGCTTCGGCGACATGGGTGTCGTCAGCTTTGGCGCCGAAAAAATTTGCTTCGGCCTCGGCGGTGGAGCTTTGATTTCTCATAGCCGTGGGGTGGTCGATAACGCGCGGGAAATTGTCCTTGGCTATCCTAGTTCTCATCGCGCGCTCGCGAAATTGGCGTCGACGCTGATCCGACGCCGTTGGCGGGGTTGGACTTTACCTTTTCAAACCATGCTCTTGCGGGGCCATGAAAGAAATCCTGAGGCTATGCCGGAGCACTATCGACAAGAAAACATGGCGAACTTAAATGCCGCGGTGGCGCGCAGTCTCATTCAGGCGATACCGGAAAATCTTCAAGCGCGCCGCGCCAGAGTCGAAGCCTATCATCAGCTGCTCGGAAACGAGTTGGATATCGAGTTGCTTCGCCACGGTCCCGGGTCGGCCTGCTTGACGCAAGTCGTTCGCGTTTTGGCGAAAGAGCGCGGCGGCGATCTTCCGGTAAGGATTATCACGGCATTGAACCAAGCCGGTTACGAAGTGCAGGGCAGCTACATGCCGATTCACTTATTGACGCACTTCCCGCAATGCGTGTGGGATCGTTTAACCTACACCGAGCGGGTCTGGTCCGATCTGATCGAGTTGCCTTGTGAACCCAGCGTCACCCTCCAGGATCTCGAACGAATAACGGCGATCGTTAAATCCTTTGTGGGCCGGCCCAACGCTAATAGTGGGATTCGGTACCGCCAACCCGATTAGTTAATGTGATCCGGAACCGACTTACTTCGCGGGTGCCGATTTGCTCGATTCCTTAGAAGCTTTGCTATCAGACGGTTTGCTATCGCTTTTGCGGATTTCTATTCCGAGCGTTTCTGCCGTCCGTTGATCCAAAACTCCGGTGACCGGCAAATTGTTAGCTTTTTGATATTGACGCAAGGCTTCTTGAGTACCCGCGTGCAGGTTGCCACTGGCCGCTCCCGGATCGTAACCTTTGGCTTTGAGGACTTCTTGCGCCCGGCGAATTTCTTCCGGTGAAACGGTCATTTGCGCTTGCGGAGTCACGCCGCCGGGGCGCTGGATAATTTCCGGAATGGTGCCCTCTTGGCCGGGAATTTTTTGCTCCAAACCTGGCCCTTTGGGGGCGAGCTGGCCGGGGTTGCTGGGCATTATTTCCCGTGGCACCTCGGTGGCTGGATTGGAGTTGGGCAAATTCTGATTATTGGGCGCGGTCTGCTGCGCTGATAAAGTGGCGCCGATCAATGACCCCGATACAACGATTGCCGCTATGATAGTTTTCTTCATACAGTCTCTCCTTACATTAATAAATAACACCATAATTCCTGATGCTCAGTGTAAGGTAGCAACGACTGTGCCATCGTTTAGGAGGTGCTGGACAGGTTATAGTCCCAGAGCCGGGACAGTCCCAGGAAAACTATTCGCAATCCCTGGACACAAGACGGCGGGCAGACATTCTAAACATGCAAAACATGCTCGACTAAAAAGTTCCACCTGTGCTAATCGTCGAGTTTAAGTTTGCGCCGTTTTCACACGATACTCACCGATTGGAGCGAGGCATACAGATGAAGCAAATCAATTTTGTCGATACCACCGTGCGCGATGGCTCGTTAAGTTTGTGGGCGTTGGGCATGCGCACTGGCGCCATGCTCGCCATCGCCGAACAGATGGACCGCTGCGGTTTTGAGTCCATGGAATTCTTCGGCTTTGCCGGTTACATCAAATACGTCAAAGAGCATAAAGAAAATCCCTGGGTATGGATGGGCGAGGGGGCCAAGAAATTTCGCCGCACGCGGCTGCGATACCACGGCGGACTGGCGTCCGGATTTGAAAAGATTCCACGTTCTGTGCGTCTACTGTTGATCGAGCGAGTGGTTTCGCATGGGATTACGCTGACGCGCACGTCCGATCCGTGGAACGATTACGATGCGGCTGCCATCGAGATTGCTGCGCTGCAGCAACTCGGCATGGAGGTGATCGTCAACATCATCTACTCCGTGTCGCCGCGCCACACCGACGAATACTTTTCCACCCGGGCGCGCCAAGCGGCGGCGATCAAGCCTTACCGGATCTGTTTCAAGGACGTCGCCGGCTTGCTGACACCTGATCGGACGCGCACGTTGATTCCATTGATCCAACAAAATATCGGCGACATCCCATTGGAGTTTCACGCCCACTGCAACAACGGCATGGCGCCGTTCAATTATTTAGAAGCGATGAGACTTGGCGTCGAGTCGTTTCATACCGGTATTCCGCCGTTGGCTAACGGCTCAGGACAGCCGTCGATATTCAACGTTGCACGCAACGCTCAAGCGTTGGGCTACCAACCGCAAGTTGACTTGGAAGCGGTCAAGCCGGTGGAAAAACATTTCACGTCGATCGCCAAACTGGAAGGCCATCCCATCGGCGCGCAGCGCGAGTACGATCACGCGCAGTACCTGCACCAAGTCCCCGGCGGCATGATTTCTAACTTGCGCTTTCAGTTGAGCAAGATGGGAATGGCGAACCGGATCGAGGAAACGCTCGAGGAATGTGGCAGGGTGCGCGCCGAGTTCGGATATCCGATCATGGTAACGCCGCTGGCTCAATTCGTCGGCAGCCAGGCGGCGATCAACGTGATCACCGGTGAGCGCTACAAAGAGGTCACCGACCAAGCGATTCAGTACGCGCTGGGCTACTGGGGCAAGGAGGCGCCGACGGTGGTGGACGCCGGTGTCAAGGACAAGATTCTCAGCCGTCCGCGCGCCAGGGAGTGGGCGAACTGGTCGGTGCCGGAAATGTCGCTGCCAGAAGTGCGGCGCAAAGTCGGCGGTTCCAATGTTTCTGACGAAGAACTGGTCCTGCGCGTCATCGCCGGCGATCCCGCCGTCGATGCCATGCTCGCCGCCGGCGCGCCGAAGGACTATAGCGCGATCTCGCAGCCGCTGGCGCTGCTGATATCCGAGCTGAGTAAACGCAAACAGTACCGGCAGGTTTACATTGAGAAAAATGGCTTGATGCTGCGGTTGAGAAATACTGGAGCTACGGCATCGACCAAGTAACATTTGTTGCACCACGAGTTCACGAAGGACACGAAGGTTTCGGAAAATAAAGCTTCCGATAGCTTCGTGCTCTTCGT
Organism: Thermodesulfobacteriota bacterium; assembly: GCA_041749055.1. Classification (GTDB taxonomy): domain Bacteria; phylum Desulfobacterota; class Binatia; order UBA9968; family UBA9968; genus DP-20. The sequence goes on from JBGTCC010000088.1 coordinate 4,752, forward strand.
GTCCTCCTTCGAAAATACCGGGCATCGGTTTGTAGGATGTGGTGACCAAAGGGAACCGCATCGTTGGTAAGCCACGCTCCCTCGATGCGGTTCGCGGACTCACCACATCCTACGGGTTTCGCCATTTTGATTTTCCGCAGGTGTTCGTAAGTTCATGAAACACTTCGTGGTGATGGATGCTTTTCCCATTTGGTGAAAAACTCGCAGGCAGCAATAGGAGGCAACTATGGTTTACGAAATGCGTTTTCAGACCGTGGAGCCGGCGAAGCGGGCGGAGTACGTCAAGATTTATCGCGGAGCCGTCCAGGGCTGTAAATCGGCGGGTTCGACCGGCGGACATATCCTGTGCAGCGACGACGATCCATCGGCGGTGATCGTTATCTTACGCTGGGAAAGCAAAGAGCATCTGGCGCGCTGGCGCGGCACCGACTCTTACAAATCCTTTCGCGCCGCGGTGGAGGGACTGCAAACCAAGAAAAGCCACGGCGGGTTTTACCTGGCGGAAACGATCTAATCGACGTCATACTGCCGCTCCACGTCGCAGGCCGTGCACGTAGGGCGACTGAGATCCCTAATTTGTCCCCATGGG
>JBGTCC010000089.1:0-19596 GCA_041749055.1 Thermodesulfobacteriota bacterium
CTCGATCGTCAATCCCAAGGCCAATAGGATTTTGCGTTTGGTGGCCATGCGGCAGTCCTTGCCTTTTTCAATGCGATCGAGAGTCAACGGCGATATACCCGCCATGCGAGCGAGTTCAGCCTTGCTCAACATCCTCGCTTCGCGAACCTTCTTGACGTTATTACTCTGAACCATCGCTACGAGCCCTTTGACCGGGGATGGAAACTATTGGCAAGGTTAAGAACTGCTTAACCAAAGAGCCCCCTTAAGTCAACTTAAATTATATCTAAATTATGCATAATTATAGAACTTCGATGCTTCTTTCATAAGCAAACAGACTGCCAAGGGAATCCCCAGCAGCGCCATGGTACGTTAGGGATATTTAAGGCCGTTTCATACCATTTGACCCACACCGATGGGTTACGGCTAGCGACGAGTTCGCACAACCGTGAGGTTCTTGGACAATTTTGCGCTAAGTTGCATTTGCCGGGAGGCACCGGTAAGAAACTAACCATGCACGAGGCGCAGAAGTTCGCTTGGATCCTCGTGCCGTCATCCCACAGAGAGCCGCTGATCTATCGCCTGCCGGGTGCGCTGATAGCCAATCTGGCGCCCGGGACGCGCGTGTTAGTGCCGCTGCAGAAACGCCAAGTGACCGGAGTGGTGCTGAGCATCGTCGATGAATCGCCACACAGTGTGGTCAAAGACCTGAGCGAGATTCTGGACGACCGGCCGATTGTCGATGCCGACCTGCTAAAACTGGCGCAGTGGATTTCGCAGTATTATCTCGTCCCCCTGGGCGACGTGGTTGCAACAATTCTACCGCCCCATTCGCGCCGCGACAGCCAACGGGTGGTAACCTTGCTGCAACGCGATGCGGTCCCAGAGGACGAGTTGGAAGGCAAGGTTTTGCAGGAACTCAGCAAACGTAGAGGCAAAGTTAGCCTCAAGACGTTATTGGGGCTGTTCTCAGGGCGGCGCATTGACCGGGCCCTGGCAAAACTAGAATTCCGTGGGGTGGTAATCCAGGCTGAGCACTTGGCCAAAATCCGGCGCCGCAAAGTCCCTCTGCTTTCGACACCGCTCTGTGACATCGACGCGCCGGCGACGCTTAAACTAAATTCGCAGCAAGCGCTTGCCATGGACACTGTCGCGGCGGGAATCGATCTGGGTGGTTTTGCAACCTTTTTGCTCCATGGCATCACCGGCAGCGGCAAGACTGAAGTGTACCTGCGCGCCATGGCTTACGCACGCGAACGCGGCCGGCGCAGTATCATTCTCATTCCAGAAATTTCCCTGACGCCGCAACTGTTGGACCAAATGCACCGCCATTTTCCGGGAAAAGTCGGCGTGCTGCACAGTGCGCTTACCGGCGCCGAGCGCTGGGCTCAATGGTGGCGAATTCTGCGCGGCGAGGTCGATGTTGTCGTCGGCGCGCGCTCGGCGGTCTTTGCGCCGGTGGCGAATCTCGGCCTGATCATCGTCGATGAAGAACATGACTCGTCGTACAAACAAGAAGAAGGTCTGCGCTACAACGGCCGCGATGTCGCGGTGGTACGCGGCAAACAGTTGGGCTGTCCGGTAGTCTTGGGTTCCGCCACTCCGGCACTGGAGAGCTACGAGAACTGCCGTCAAGGGCGTTATAGGCTGGTCGAACTGACCCAACGGGTGGAGCAGCGTCCGTTGCCAGCGGTGGAAACCATCGACATGCGCTACCAGTTCGTCAAACCAGCTGCGCCAGCGAAGCCTTCCGAGTCTTCACCAAAGAATGCTAAGAAACCGGCCAAGCCTTGTTTGATGGCCGAAAGCTTTATCGCGGCGATCAAGCAAAACCTTCTCGACAAGCGCCAGACTCTGATATTTCTCAATCGCCGCGGCTTCGCCAATTTCTTGCAGTGCGGCTTATGCGGCCATGTCTGGCACTGTCCGCATTGCAGCGTGACGTTAACTCTGCATCTGCGGCGTAAGCTGCTGGCTTGCCACCACTGCGACTATCGCCGCGCCATGAGCGACGTTTGTCCGGAATGTAAAAACCCAAGCCTGGCCCCAGTGGGAACCGGTACGGAGCAGGTTGAAGAGGCGCTCCGCGAACTACTTCCCGAGGCCAGAGTGGCGAGAATGGATCGCGACACCACCAGCAAGCGCGGCTCCCAAGAGGCATTGATCAGGCTTTGGGAGCGCGGTGACATCGACATCCTAGTGGGCACCCAGATGATCACCAAAGGCCATGATGTCGCCGGCGTGACCCTGGTCGGCGCCCTCTCTGCGGACCTGTCGTTGAATTTACCCGACTTCCGCGCCGCCGAGCGGACCTTTCAACTGCTCAGCCAAGTCGCCGGGCGCGCCGGACGGGGCAGCGATCCTGGCCGGGTGGTGATTCAAACTTACTCCCCCGATCACTATGCGATTCAGCACTTGCCGAACCATGATTACAGGGGTTTCTTCGCGGTCGAGAGCGAATTCCGCCGGGCGCTTAACTATCCGCCCTTCGCAAAATTAATTAATTTGCGCTTCGACGGTCCCACCGCTGAAGAAGTTGAGAAGCGCGCGAAATCCGTAGCTGCACAGTTACGCAAACTCCAAGCCCGCGAGCCAAATTTTAACGCGGGCATCGAAGTGCTCGGCCCCGCGGCCGCGCCCATCGAAAAACTGCGCAACCGCTTTCGCTGGCAGCTCCTGCTCAAAGGGAAAAATAGCTCCAGCCTTTTGGAGCTTGCCAGCCATGCCCGCAGGCTCTCACCCGATGGCCGCGGCGGGCGCCTGCAGATTGATGTCGATCCTTACAGTATGTTATGAATTTCAGTAGGTTATGGCGATTTTGAAAATTCTTAAATACCCCGAGCCGGCACTTAAGAAAGTAGCGTCACCGGTGCGCGACTTTGACGCGAAAACCGTCCAGCTGGTCATCGACATGCTCGAAACTATGTATGCCGCGCCAGGTGTTGGCCTGGCCGCGCCGCAGGTCGGCGTATCTCAGCGTGTAGTGGTCCTTGACACCGATCACGAGAATCCCGGCCAGCAGGTTTATAAGCTCATCAATCCGGTGATAACCCACGCGGAGGGTTCAGTGATCTGGGAAGAGGGTTGTCTCAGTGTGATCGACTTCACCGCCGACGTAAAGCGCGCGGCGCAAGTGCAAGTCAGAGGTTTCGACGAGCATCAAAAAGAAATCAAAATCGAAGCAGAAGGTTTGCTGGCAGTGGCCTTGCAGCATGAGATCGATCATCTCGATGGCAAACTATTCATCGACCGGATCAGCCGGTTAAAGCGCGAGCTCTATACCCGCAAGCGTATCAAGAGTCTGCGCAGCGGCATCGAGCCGGCGCACGAACCAGCGCACATCATGATTTAACTGCGGCCGTCAAGTTCTAAAACAACAGCCGCATCCTTTCGTCGATTCATTTTCATGGCAGCACCCTGGCGCATTATCTTTATGGGCACGCCGCAAATCGCCTCGGCGACTTTGGCGCAACTCCTCACCGGCCCAGATACCGTCGTCGGCGTGGTCACACAGCCGGATAGCAGCGCCGGGCGCGGCCAGAAAAGTTTCGCCTCGCCGGTACGAAAATTGGCCGAGACACATGCCATTCCGGTTCTTGCCGCGAAAAAAATTCGCACTCCGGAATTTCTTCAATCGCTGCGCGCATGGCAGCCCGATATCATCGTCGTGGTCGCCTATGGCCGGATTCTGCCGAAAGCAGTTTTAGAACTCGCGCCCCAAGGCTGCGTCAACGTGCATTACTCGCTCCTGCCGAAATACCGCGGTGCAGCGCCGGCCGCCTGGACGATTATCAACGGCGAAGCCGAAGCCGGCGTCAGCACCATGAAGCTGGTGGAAAAAATGGATGCCGGGGCGATCTATTTGCAAGAGGCTATCAGCCTCAGCGGTGAGGAAACCACCGGATCGCTGCAAGCCCAGCTGACGCCCGTCGGTGCCCGGTTATTGCTGGAAACTTTGCGCCGACTCAAAGCAGGAACCCTCAGCGCAACCGAACAGGATGAAAATCTGGCGACCCTTGCGCCAATCTTAAAGAAAGAGCACGGCCTCATCGACTGGCAACGCCCGGCGACAGAAATCGAGCGCCGGATTCGCGGCTTCGACCCTTGGCCGGGAAGTTTCACGCATTTCGCCGGCAAGATGTTGAAAATTCATCGAGCCACAATAGTCGGCACCGAGCGGCGCGGCAGCCCCGGCGAAATCATCCGCGCAGATGCGGCAGGGTTTTGGCTGGCGACCTCGTCGGGGGTTTTGAGCCTCGAAGAAGTGCAGCAAGAAAACAAGAAACGGCTGGCTGGCGTCGAGTTTATCAAGGGTGCGAGGATTAAGCCCGGTGACCGTCTTGAGTGACGATAAGAACGTCCGCCAAATCGCCGGCGAAATTCTGCATAGAGTCGAGAGCCAGAAGGCGTATGCCGACTTACTGCTCGATCACCATTTGCGCAGCGATGATCTCAATGACGCCGACCGCGCGCTGTTAACCGAATTGACCTACGGAACGCTGCGCTGGCGCGGCAAGATAGACTCCCAGCTTGTGCCATTGCTCAATCGTTCGTTGGCCGAAACCGATTCGTTCAATCGCAACTTACTTCGCGTTACCCTGTATCAATTGCTCTTCCTCGACAAAATTCCGGCCTATGCCGCGGTCAACGAAGCTGTCGAGATCGCCAAAACCACTCAGCCCAGAAGCGCCGGTTTCGTCAATGGCGTCCTGCGCGGTTTTCTCAGGCAATTGGCGAAGGGTGGCAAAGCGAGTGACATCCAGAGTTCAGCTGCGAACCTAGCCGTTGAATTTTCTCATCCCCAATGGTTGGTGGATCGCTGGCGCAAATACTTTGGCGATGAGCAAGCGAAAGCACTGATGCTCGCGAGCAATCAGAGAACGCCGCTGGTGGTGCGGGCCAACTTGGGTAAGACCAGCCGCGACAAATTATTAGCAACGTGGCGCGAACAGCACATCGCGGCCGAACCCACCGCAGTTTCGCCGCAAGCCATCCGGCTGTCCACGGGCGTGAGCATTGAGAGGCTACCGGGCTTTACCGAAGGATTATTTCAAGTGCAGAGCGACGCGTCGCAACTAGTATCATACCTGGTCGGCCCGGCGTCGGGGGACCTGATTCTCGACGCATGCGCCGCGCCGGGCGGCAAAGCCACCCATCTCGCCGAGTTGATTGGCGATCAAGGTAACATCGTGGCCATCGATACTTCGGCCCGCGGCGTCGAGAGAATCGGGCAGAATGCTCAGCGCTTGGGACTAGCCTCTATACAAGCCAAGTGCGCCAACGCCAGCAAGGCCTTACCAGCCAACCTCGCCGGTCCCTACGATCGCATCCTCGTCGACGCGCCATGCAGCGGTCTTGGCACTTTGCGATCTCACCCCGAGATCAAATGGCAGCGCGATGACAGCGACATCGCCCGACTCGCCGCTCTCCAAGCGCGCATTATCCAGTCCGTCGCGCAATATTTAAAAGTCGGCGGCGTTCTGGTCTATTCCACCTGTACCTTGACGGTCGATGAGAATGAGCGAGTAGTGGAGAACTTCTTGCGCGAAAATAGTCGGTTTGAGTTGGCCGATGCAGCGCGCTATCTTCCCGAATCAGCGCGCCACATGGTCCGTGGCAAATATTTTCAAGCGCTGCCCCAGCGCGATGACACCGATGGGTTTTTCGCCGCGCGCATGAGAAAGGTGACTTAGATGCCAGGGATTAAAATCGCCCCGTCGATCCTGTCAGCGGACTTCAGCAGATTAAAAGACGAGATTCAGGCGGTGGAGGCGGCCGGTGCCGACTGGATTCATGTCGATGTCATGGACGGCCACTTCGTGCCCAACATCACCATCGGCCCGGTGGTGGTTGAGTGGGTGCGCAAAGCGACGACGATCACCGTCGATGTTCATCTCATGATCACCGATCCCGACAAATACGCGCCGGAATTCATCAAAGCCGGCGCCGACTGGGTGTCGATCCATCCCGATACTTGCACCGATCCCAACGCCACATTGCAAAAAATTCGCGAACTCGGGGCCAAGGCATCGATCGCGGTCAATCCAGATGTCCCGCTGAGCAAAGTCGCCGGCTGCTTTGACGATGTCGATATGATTCTGATGATGACCGTATTCCCCGGTTTCGGCGGCCAATCGTTCATCGCCGATGTGCTGGCGAAAATTGCCGAAGTCAGGAAGTTAATCGATGCGCGTAAACCGGGTGTGCTCATCGAAGTCGACGGCGGCATCAAGATCGACAATATTGCAACGGTGGTCCAAGCCGGCGGCGAGGTGATCGTTTCCGGCTCTGGAATCTTCAAAACGCCCAATTACGCCGACACCATTCGCCAGATGCGCCTTGCCGTCGGCTAACCGCCCCTTCCCCCACACCACCAATTCCAATTTTCATATTCCAGATTACATAAAGGCGGACAATGGGTTTGTAATCTGGAATTTGTAATCTGCCATGCCTCGCTTCGTGAGGCAGTTGTTTTCCCTCGTCGGTGTGTTAGTTTGTCCGGGTCGGGGCGTGGCTCAGCTTGGTAGAGCGCACGGTTCGGGTCCGTGAAGTCGGTGGTTCAAATCCACTCGCCCCGACCATTTTTCTTCTTCTCGCTTCCCCTTGTTTCCATCCACTTTTTCAATCGCGTCAGCCTCCGTCCCATCTCTATCGGTGGGGCAGGTTTCGGCCAACGTCGCGGTTTTAGCCCCGACGAAAGTCGCACTTGCTGTTTCCTGGAGTTCCTCTCCGATCACGCAGATGCAGGGGATGATTTCGTTTTCGAAACTTGCTACCGACTGAAGAGATAACTAAGCCGGAGGGAAATCTGGTGCATGCCTTGGAGATCAACTTTGTTGATGACAGGGCCGAGACCACTACCTAAGCCGCCCACAGAGTGTTTTGCCGAACCAAGGCTGAAGTAACTGTATTCGGTGCCGAGAATGGTGTTGGGTGTAACCCGGAAATCGATTCCTGGACCCATGACGAATCCATGGTGGCGTTCGGAGCTCCTTCCGTTACCCTGTTCTACACCGACGGCATCGACAAAACGTGTCTTGACGCTACCGGAGGCGTAGCCAACTTTGAGATAAGTTAGCCATCTGTCGGTCGCATAACCGGTGCGCAGAGTGGTTGAGAACAGGTGATTGATCCGGGTGGTATACTGATCGTCGCGCGACCCCGTATTGCTTCTCGACCGATCTTGAAAATTGCCGGCGGAATAGGAGGGTTCGATACCGAATACCAACGATCCAAGTTGATAATTAATACCTAGGTGACCACCGCCGAACACCCCGCTAATCGGGTGTGACGTAATTCGTGCTCCCGGACTATAGTCGACGACTGGCGAGGGGGCGCTGATGCTGGTCCAAATGGCCCGATCCCAACCGTAACCCAAATGGCCACCGACATAGATGCCGGTCCAAGAAGGTTTATGGGTTGACCGGTCATGCTGCGGCTCAGCAGCGAATGCCGAGGCTGTCATTAGAACAACAACGGTAAAGATTGCAAGGATGTTTCGTGCCATTAGATTCTCCTAATACTTATATAACTCAATTTTAGTGAAATGGACAGAATTATATTTTACGTTGCGCGACGAACTCCGTAAAAAACGGATTTATCGTCGTAATGCACACGACGATTTAGTGGGTGCATCTTATCGTGGGCGATCCCAACTTGGATTCAGCTTAATTTGAACCGTAATGACGTTCCAACCGCGGACCCAGAAATGGGTGTTGATGCCTGAGGGAGAGGGTATCGCTATCTGACGAAAGGTAATGCGGTATCAGACCGACAACTGCCGAATCGCACTGATGCGCTCTATCGCTGTTGGGTGGGAGTAGTGGTAGGCGGAATACCAAGGGTGCGGCGTCAGGTTCGACAGATTCTTCACCGTCAAATTGATCAGCGCCTCTTCCATGGCCGTACCATCGCGCAGGGTTTTTACGGCGAAGCGGTCGGCTTCATATTCGTGCTTGCGCGACAGACGGCTCAGGAATGGTGCCAAGTAAAAGGAAAAGGGACCGGCGACCAGCGAAAACAACACCAGCGCGCCGTGGTTGGACGGTGCTAGACCGAAGGCGGCAAAAAATGGTGGGTAAGCGATCAACAAACTGAGGACGAAGAGCGCGCCGATAAGAAGAACCGTCTGCACCAGTAGCATGCGGTGAATATGTTTCATTTTGTAATGGCCCATCTCGTGGGCCAACACGGCCAGTCCTTGAGCGGTCGACATCTGGTCGATTAGCGTGTCGAACAGGACGATACGCTTCGCTTTCCCGATGCCGGTAAAATAAGCGTTGGAGTGGGCCGAACGCCGGGAGCCGTCCATCGAGTAAATGCCGCTGGTTTTGAAGCCGATCTGCTCCGCCAAAGCTAAAATGCGCCGGCGCAGTTCGCCTTCTTTGAGCGGCTCGAACTTGTTGAACCAGGGCGCAATGAAGGTTGGGAAAATCACGATCATCAACAGTTGAAATGCCGAGATAAAGGCAAAAGCCCAAAGCCACCAAGCTCCCCCCATGAAATCCATCAACCACAACACCACCAGCAGAAAGGGCACGCCGATTAGCAAACCTAAGACGAGTCCTTTGAGTTTGTCGGTCAGGTAAAGCCCGATGGTGGTTTTGTTGAAGCCAAACTTAGCTTCGATGCCAAAGGTCGAATAGAGTTCGGTCGGCAGCGCCGTTAGGGTGAGGATCGCGCCAACAGCGCAGCAGAAAATAATTCCTTGGCCATAGCTGCCGAACGACAAACTACTCGCCCAATGAGCCGACCACCGATCGACCACGCCAAGCAAGCCGCTCAGCAGCACCATTAGCAAAACGGCACTGCCGTAGATTTCAGACCAGCGCTGAAACCGGCCGTTGGACAGTGTGTACTCGACAGATTTTGCGTAATCCTGCGGGGCGATCTTGCCGTGGAAAGCTTCAGGAATCGCTTTTTTGGCGGAGCTGGCTTCAACCTGGCGGAGGTTTAACTCATTGAGCCCAAACTCAATGGCGAATTGAATAGTAAAGAGCGCCAGAAAGAGCGTGAGAATGGACTGGTCCATGAAAAAGCCGGCGCACGAGTGAGCGAATTCGCGCGGTCAGTAATCGCCGACCGGTCTAGGCCGGGGTTGGCGCCGGCGTCGATTCCACCGTCGTCGTGTAAGAAAACACCAGCTTGCCGTCTTGCTCGTCGACTTCGACCTTGCCGCCATTTTGCAATTTGCCGAAAAGGATTTCGTCGGCGAGGACGCGCTTGATCTCGTTCTGAATCAGGCGAGCCATCGGCCGCGCCCCGAAAGTCGGGTCGTAGCCGCGCTCGGCGAACCACTGGCGTGCCCGGTTGGTGAGTTCGAGGAAGACCTTGCGTTCGTTCAACTGCTGATCCAGTTCGATGATGAACTTATCGACCACCCGCTCGATGTTTTCCTGGTTCAGCGAGTTAAAAGTGATCATGGCATCGAGCCGGTTGCGAAACTCGGGGGTAAACATCTTCTCGATCGCTTCTTTACCCTTGCCGACGTTGGTGCGGTCGCCGAATCCGATCGGCGTGCCGCTCATTTCGCGCGCCCCGGCGTTGGTAGTCATGATCAGGACGATGTTGCGGAAGTCGGCCTTCTTGCCGTTGTTGTCGGTCAAGGTCGCGTGATCCATCACCTGGAGTAAAATGTTGAATAAGTCGGGATGAGCCTTTTCGATCTCATCGAGCAATAGCACCGCATAGGGATTGCGGTTGATCGCATCGGTCAGCAAACCGCCCTGGTCGAAGCCAACGTAGCCCGGCGGTGCACCGATCAAACGCGACACGGTGTGCTTTTCCATGTATTCGCTCATGTCAAAGCGGAGAAACTCGATGCCCATGGTTTTAGCCAGCTGTTTGGCCAGCTCGGTTTTGCCGACGCCTGTCGGACCGGCGAAGAGAAAACAGCCGATCGGTTTTTCCGGATGGCCCAGTCCTGACCGGGACAGCTTGATCGTGCTCGCCAGCATGTCGATGGCGGGATCTTGGCCAAAGACCACTAGTTTGAGATCGCGCTCCAGAGTCTGCAATTGCTCCTTGTCCGACGACGACACGCTGCGCGGCGGGATCTTGGCGATCTTGGCGACCATTTTCTCGATGTCTTTGGGACCGATGGACTTGCGCCGTTTATCCGCCGGTTGAATCTTGACCGCGGCGCCGATCTCGTCGATCACGTCGATCGCTTTGTCGGGCAGGCAACGGTCGTTGATATGCTTGGCGGAAAGTTTTACCGCGGCGCGAATCGCCCCGGCGCTGTAGTGCACGCCGTGATGTTTCTCGTAGTGCGGTTTTAGTCCTTCAAGAATCTTGATCGCTTCTTCATGGCTCGGCTCCGGTACTTCGATCTTTTGGAACCGGCGCGCCAAGGCGCGGTCGCGTTCGAAATAGCTTTTGTAGTCGTGATAAGTGGTCGAGCCGATGCATTTCAATTCACCCGACGCCAAGGCGGGTTTAAGAATATTGGAAGCATCCATCGAGCCGCCACTGGTCGCTCCGGCACCGACAATGGTGTGGATCTCGTCGATGAAAAGGATCGAGTCGGGATGCTTTTTGAGTCCGTTGAGCACGCCTTTTAGGCGCGCCTCAAAGTCGCCACGAAACTTGGTTCCGGCCAACAGAGCGCCCATGTCGAGGGCATAGATCACCGCGCTCTTGAGCGCGTCGGGAACTTCGCCATGATGGATTTTCAGTGCCAACCCTTCGGCGATGGCGGTTTTTCCTACGCCGGGGTCGCCAACATAGATTGGATTGTTCTTGCGCCGCCGGCATAGCACATGAATGGTTCTTTCAACCTCGTCGGCGCGGCCGATCAACGGATCGATATGACCCTGGCTCGCCTTCTCAACCAGATTGACGGTAAATGCTTCCAGCGGATTGACCCGTCGCGCCGGACGTTCGCCGTCTTCGTGATCATGTTCCTCGTCATCGCCCTGGGGTGCCGGCTCCTCGTCGCCGCCGATCTTCGACACACCATGAGAAACGTAATTGACGAGGTCGAAGCGCGTGATGCCTTGCTCTTCCAAAAGGTAAACCGCGTAGGAATCGGGCTCGCGAAACATGGCGATCAAGACATTACTGCCGTTCACTTCCTTGCGCTCCGCCGATTGCGCGTGAATGAGCGCGCGTTGCAGCACCCGGTGAAAGCTTAAAGTCTGTTGCGGATCGCGGTCGACTCCCGCGGGCAAGGTTTCCATCTGCCCGTCGAAAAACTCCTCCAGTGACTTGTGGAGTTTTTCGAGATCGCCGCCGCACGCGAGGATCGTGCTTTTACCGTCTTTGTCGCGCAGCAGAGCGAACAGCAGATGCTCCAGGCTGACATATTCATGCCGGCGGGTTTTGGCTTCCTTGAGAGCGCCGTTAAGCGTCGCTTCGAGATCTTTGCTAATCATTGTTTACGCCTCTTCCAACGTGCACTTCAGTGGATATTCATGCTGGCGCGCCAGGTTTTCGACCAGCGTGACTTTGGTTTCTGCGATCTCATAAGTATAGACGCCGGCGACGCCGATGCCTTTTTTGTGAACGTGGAGCATGATCTGCAGCGCTTCAGACTGCTCCTTGTGAAAGACATACTGCAAGACCTGCACGACGAACTCCTTAGTAGTGTAATCGTCGTTATGCAGCAATACTTTATAAAGCGGCGGCCGTTTGACCTTTTTCTTGGTCTCGGTGACTACCTCGGATTCCGGTTCTCTGCGGCTCATGGATTCCTTGGCCTCCCTGAAAACATAAGAAATCTAACATGCTGCCAAGCCAGCCCGCAATGCTCTCTGGCTCCTTGGCAATAATTCTTGTGTCCGCCCATTGCAAGAGTGATATAGTCTTTTGGCGATTGTCGAAGGCTCCGGGTGCGCTTATGCTCGTCAATAACTCAGGAGGTGCTCCATGCTGTCCAACAAAGTAAGCGAGATCATGACCACGGATTTGGTCAAAGCGACGGTATCCGCGACGATTTACAGTGTAATGGAAACCATGGTCGCCGAGGATGTCGGGCGTATCATCATCACCGATGACGAGGTGCCAGTCGGCATCTTCACCGAAAAGGATGTGCTCAAACGAGTCATTGGCACGGCGGTCGATGCCAAAAGAGCCAGCATAAAGGATGTCATGACCGCTCCGGTTCGGGCTGTGCGCGAAGAAACCCACATCGTCGATGCTTTCGCCAGGATGTATCGCGGCAAATACCGTCACCTGCTGGTACGTGGCCGGCGCGGTAAGATCATCGGCATCATTTCCATGCGCCGGATTCTCAATATCGCCGTGGAACTGGGCCAGGGAATCAGCGAATCGCGAACCGTAGGCGATATCCCCGCCGCGCCGATCACCACCGTCGATGAATCCTCGACGGTCCAGGCAACGGTGAATTTGATGAATCAGCAGGGCCTAAGCGCGGTCATTGTCACCGCGGCGGATTCGCCCACGGGAATCTTTACCGAGCGCGACGTGCTGAAACGGGTCGCGACGATGGACTTGGATCGCCAGCAAACTCCGGTAAGACAAGTCATGACCGCGCCGCTGATTGCCATGCCGCGCGCTACCCTAGTGGGCGATGTGCTGGCCGAAATGTACCGCCGCGATATTCGCAATATGCCGGTAGAGGAGGCGCCAAACCAACTCCTTGGTTTGATCGCCATGCCGGAAATTCTTCAATACGCCCAAGCGTTTAACATCGACGAGCAGGTGCGCCGGAGTTGGCAGGAAGTTGCCCAGGCCCTCGACACCGATGATCAGTATACCCCCGGCTAGAAGGCGTAAATCGTTGTCTTTCAACGCGATTATGTTAGAATCGAAGAGCTGCCAGATCGTCCTAAGGAGGCTGTATTTTGGAGACACCGTTAATTAATGACTTAAACATCTGCGTCGCCACCGAAAATGGTTCCGGTAGCGCGTCGTCGAACAACATTCTGTTCAAGGCGATTTTCAAGATGGGCATACCCTGCTCGTCGAAGAACATGTTCCCGTCGAACATTCAGGGCCTGCCCACCTGGTACCAGATTCGCGCCAACGGCGACGGCTATATGAGCCGCAAGGATGTCATCGACGTGATGGTGATGTTCAACGACACCACGGCAGCGAAAGACATCTATCGCGTGCGCGATGGCGGGGTGATCTTATACGATGACTCCACAGCGCTTTCGCCGACTTTGAAGCGCGACGGGGTTCAATATTTCGGCTTTCCGGCAAATAAACTCGTGGCCAAGCTGGTTCCGGCGTCGCCGTTGCGCGCCAAACAGCGCAACATGGTTTATGTCGGCGCCTTGGCGTATCTGTTCGGCATCGATATGTCAGTCATCAAAGCGGTTCTCGAAGATACTTTCGGCAAGAAACCGGCGGTGATCGAGTCGAACCTGGTCTGCATTGATGCCGGCTATCAATATTGCAAAGAACAAGGCTACAAACAGAACATCGCTCACCTCGAGCCGATTCCCGACGGCAACAAGGGCAAGATCATCACCGAAGGCAATACCGCAGCCGCTCTCGGCGCGATTTACGGCGGCGCCTCGGTAATCTGCTGGTATCCAATCACGCCTTCGAGTTCACTCGCCGAAGCCATGGAGTATTACTTGCCGCGCCTGCGCAAGCTGATCGATGGCAAAAAGACTTATGCCATCGTCCAGGCGGAAGACGAAATCGCCTCTGCCGGTATGATCGTCGGCGCCGGTTGGGCTGGCGCCCGGTCCATGACCTCGACCTCGGGACCTGGCGTCTCGCTGATGAACGAGTCCATCGGTCTGGCCTACTACGCCGAGATTCCCTGCGTATTTTTCATCATTCAGCGCGGCGGACCGTCTACGGGTCTGCCGACGCGCACACAGCAGGCCGATATCTCATTGATGTACGGCGCGTCCCATGGCGACACCCGTCATATGATTCTGATTCCCCATGACATTAACTCCTGCTTCGATTTCGCGCGCCGGAGTTTCAATTACGCCGACCGCTTCCAAACTCCGGTATTCGTCGCCATGGATCTCGACCTGGGCATGAATATGTGGTCGTCGGAACCGCTCAAGTTGACCCAGGAACCCTACGATATCGGCAAGCGACTAGGCGCCGAGGATTTGGATGAATGGACCAAAGCCGGCAAGAAATTCCGCCGCTATTTCGACCAAGACGGCGACGGCATTCCCTATCGTACCGTGCCGGGTAACGAGCATCGCCTGGCCTCCTACTTCACCCGCGGTTCCGGTCACGACGCCGACGCCAAGTATTCCGAAGACGAGCATGACTATAAATATATTCTCGATCGTTTGCGCAAAAAGTTCGATACCTCGCGCAAGTTTGTCCCCAAACCGATCGTTGAGAAAGAAAGGGGCGTTAAGACCGGTATCATTTGCTACGGCTCCAGCTACGAGCCGGTGCGCGAAGCCCGCGACCGTTTGAAGGCACGCGGATTAAAGACCAATCATATGCTGATCCGCGCGCTGCCGCTGACTAGCGAAGTGATGGATTTCTTGGCTGAGCACGACACCATCTATCTGGTCGAGCAAAACCGCGACGCCCAGATGGCCGCAATCATCAAGGATGAGAATCCCCTGCTCGGCGCCAAGATCACCAGCATTCTCGTCTACAACGGACTGCCGGTCAGCCCCGGCGAAGTCGTCACGCAGATCTTCAACGCCGCCCAAACGGCGAAAACCGCCTAACGATAATTAAGGATACGACAATGGCAGAAGCAAAAGTAAATCGACTAAACCTTACGGAAAAAGATTACGACGGCGCGGCATCGACCATGTGCAAAGGTTGCGGCCATGACGCAATCTCCGCGTCGGTCCAGCGTGCTTACTACGAAAGCAGCATTGATCCGCGCAAGGTGGTCAAACTCAGCGGTATCGGCTGCTCGTCTAAGACCCCAGCATATTTTCTCAACCAGTCTTTCGGTTTTAACACCGTTCATGGCCGCATGTCGGCAGTGGCCACTGGGGTTAACTTGGCGAATCATGCACTTTTGCCGATCGGCGTCTCCGGCGACGGCGATACCTCGGCCATCGGCCTTGGCAACTTCTGCCACATGATGCGGCGCAATGTGAACATCACCTACATCATCGAGAACAACGGCGTTTATGGCTTGACCAAAGGCCAGTTCTCCGCCACCGCCGATGTCGGATCGGTGATGAAGGGAGGTAAAGTGAACGATATTCCCGCCATCGATTTGGCCGAATTGGCGATCACCCTTGGCGCGACCTACGTCGCGCGCAGTTTTTCCGGCGACCGCAAGCAGCTCACGCCGCTAATGCAGGGCGCCCTGGCGCATAAAGGCAGCGCGATCCTCGACGTCATCAGTCCGTGCGTGACATTTAACAACCACGAGGGCTCAACCAAGAGTATGAAATACGTCAAAGGCCACCTTGATCCGATTCACGATTTGGACTTTGTGCCGCCCTATGAAAATATCGAGGCCGACTACGACGAAGGCACGGATCATGAAGTTGCGATGCACGACGGCTCGCGCATCATTCTGCATAAGCTCGGCAAGCATTACGATCCGACCAGCAAAGCCAATGCGATTCAAGCGATCCATGGCGCCATCGCCGAAGGCAAATTTCTCACTGGTTTGATTTTCTACAACCCTAACCGCAAGGAATTTGCCGAAGAGCTTAATCTTTGCGACATGCCGCTGTCGGAGTTAGGACAAGACTTCTTACAGCCGCCAGCCGAGGCGTTGGAACGAATCAACGCCGACATGATGAAGTAGACTGAGAAAAATATTCTTAACTCAAAAAAGCCCGGTAGCTATCCTACCGGGCTTTTTTATTGCGCATTAAATAATGCAAATCGGAAGTATTAGCGCCCCAGTGCTTGTTTGGCGGGCAGATCGCGCCAAGTATCGATGATATCATTTGACGACGCCACCAGGCCGAAGTGACGGCGCATGTTATCCAGCGTGCCAAGGTGTAACTTCGTTTCATAGGCGGCGGAACAGTCGTCGATCATGGTCACGTAGTAATCGTACATATAAGCGTCCCGCGCGGTGGTTTCGACGCACACGTTGGTGGCCACACCGCAGACCAGAACGCTTTGAATATTGCGCGCCTTGAGCACGGTGTTGAGATCGGTATTGATGAATGCGCTGTAACGGTGCTTGATCACCACGCGTTCGGAAGGCAAAGGCGAAATACCTTCGTAGAGCTCGGCACCCCAAGTGCCTTCCCGGCAAGTGCTCAGTCCGCTCTTCTGCGACGAGCGATAGATCCACGACGGCGTATCGGTCCACTCGCTATGGGTCGTGCGAATGTAAACGATCGTCAGCCCGATCCGCCGCGCCTCGTCGATCACGCGCAAAAGATTCGGCACCATCGCCAGCGCCGCGCTGCAATCTTCGCCGCGCTTGCCGGCGCTGCCGTCGGGATTGACGAAATCATTCTGCACGTCGACGACGATCAACGCGGCATTCTTCGGATCGCACCGTTCTTTCAAAGTTCGTAACACGTCCATACGCACCTCATTTTTTTGAACTGAGGATACAGGATTGAAATTATCAATCCTCCATTGTCAATTTTCCATTCTCTTCAATGATCGTGCTTCTTCGCCAGGCCGCCATGGCCCATCGCCATGATATCGGCACGGGTGATTTTCTCGCCGGCGATCAAACGCGGCAGCAAGGCATCGAAGGCGGTAAACGGATCGTGCAAGACGCAGCCAGACAAACCCATCACCGGCGTGTCGCCCAAGTAGGCCATCACGAACATTGAGCCCGGCAACACTGGAAACCCATGGGTCTCCACTTTAGCTCCGCTGCGGCGAATGCCTTCGGGGGTCTTGTCGTCGGGGTCCACGGACATGCCGCCACTGACGAGAATTATGTCGGCACCCGCCTGTTTGGCGTCCTTGATCAAGCTACCGATTACATCGGGATCGTCCGGCGCCAACTTCACCGATTCGAGGTTCGATCCCAGCTCACCTACTTTTCTAGTAACTACCGGGCCGAAGCCGTCTTTAATACGCCCGGTAAAAACTTCACTGCCGGTCACGACCAGATGAACTTTCTTGGCCGGCATCGGCCAGATGGTCGCAATCGGTTTGCCCTTACACAGCGCCTCGGCATTTTGAATCAATTCTTCTTTGACGACGACCGGAATTGTCCGCGTGCCGGCGACTACGGTGCCTGCCTTCACGTAACGATCCCCCGGCAAGGTCGCCAGCATGAGATCACCCAACGAATTGAAACGGTAAAGCAGGTCGGCATCGACCTTGAGTAACCCGGCAATGGTCGCGACCAGATTGATTCGCCCCTCACTGGGTTCGGTCAGTCTTAAGTTCGCTCCCGCTGCCGCTTTGGCGAGCCGCCGCGCCGCGTCTTCTTCATGAAGCTCATCCTTCTCCAGATTCATGACATAAATATTTGCCTTGCCGACATCCAATAATTTTGAGACGTCTTCCGGACGAATGATATGGCCGCGCCGAAACGCCGGCCCTTTATGTTTGCCGGGAATGATCTCGGTAATGTCGTGGGCCAGCGGCAAACCGACCGCTTCTTCGACGGGAATGACTTTGAGCATATGAAAGACTCCTTGCTAGTACCTCTAGTAAATTAGCGGAGATATTTCCACCTAGGACTGGCTTTGTCGAGACGGCCTGTGCTATTAGCCGGGGCCATGACCCTCACAGAACTCGTCCGCTATTTTCTCTACCTTGGTGCCTTCGGCTTCGGCGGACCTGTGGCGTTAGTCGGTTTCATGCACCGCGACCTGGTCGAGAAACGCAAGTCCATCACCGAAGATACTTACAAGCTGTCACTGGCGCTGGCCCAGATCATGCCGGGACCCTTGGCAGCACAAACCGCCATCGCTATCGGCTATTTTGAAGCAGGCATCGCCGGTGCGACCTTGGGCGGGATCGCCTTTGTCCTGCCGTCGTTTCTAATGGTCGTCGGCATCTCGTTGGCCTACGTCTCCTACGGCGGGCTGTGGTGGATGCAAGCATTGTTCTACGCCATCGGTGCAACCGTCATCGCCATCATCGCTATCGCCGCGTATAAACTCGCCCGCAGCACTAACAAGCGCGATCCGTTGCTCTGGGCAATCTTTGCCGTGCTCACCGCGGTTACTCTATGGGCTCAGGCAGAGCTGGCGGAGTTTTTCATTCTTGCCGGCCTGGTCGTTCTCGTTGTCAAGGCTTGGCCAGGAGCGAAGCAAGGATCCTTCATGGTTCTCGGCGGGGTCGTACTTGGTTTGGCGATTTGGTTGATCGAAATCTGGTTGCGCCAGAGCGCAACAGAAGCGGGTTCGACGAATCTGCTCACCCAAATTCTGTTGTTTTTCACCAAAGCCGGCGCCTTTGTCTTTGGCAGTGGTCTGGCGATCATTCCGTTCCTGCAACAAGGCGTGGTCCAGCAGTTTGGTTGGTTGACCGATCATCAATTTCTCGACGCCGTCGCGGTCGCGATGATCACGCCAGGACCTGTCGTCATCACCGTCGCCTTCATCGGCTTTATCGTCGCCGGCATTGCTGGAGCAGTGATGGCCGCCATCGGCATCTTTCTGCCAGTTTATGTATTCACCATCCTTCCCGCCCCCTGGTTCAAACGCCACCGCGACAACCCGCAACTCAAAGCGTTTGTCGACGGCGCCACCGCCGCGGCCACCGGCGCCATCACCGGCGCAGTCCTGGTTCTGGGTTCCCGGGCGATTAAAGACGTGCCGACCGCCGTGATCGCTATCGTCAGTTTGGCGGTCCTGTGGCGCTACAAAATCCCCGAGCCGGTGATTGTTTCAGTCGCCGGAATAGTCGGCCTGATTCTTTACCCGATCCTTCATTGAGGTGATCGAATGAAGTGGGTCACGCGCAAACAGATTCGCGTCAACCGCGTCGCCACCGCCTGGCTGATCCGCCGTTTCATCGACCGCCAGGCCGAATTCATATTCGTCGAGCCGGCGGAAGTCGCCGAAGTGCAAAAACGTGAAGCTGCCAAAGGCTTCGATGCGCCCGGAGCAATGTATCCGCATAAAGACGCTCAGGGGCGCTGTTCCTTTGAAGCGCTGGTCGATGAATTCTGTGCCGCTGATCTCATTCTTAAGCAAATCGCGCGCATCGTGCGCGGCGCCGACTTTGCCGATGAAGTTAACTCGACCGAAGAATCGGTGGGAATTCGCACGATCTCCCAAGGCTTTCCGCTGGTAACCACGGACGATCACGAGACCGTCGAAAAAGCGTCCTTTCTCTACGACGCCCTTTACGCGTCGATCAAAGCCAAGCAGCCGAGCAACTAGAAGATTCCTACACACAAAATCGCCGGAGCGGCGATCACGGTGTCTGGTTATTGATACCGCTCGGTGTTTTTGGCTGAGATTGCGACACGCCTGCTGGCGCAGCATTCACGGAGTCGACAGCATCCTTGGACAGTACCAGCACTTTGTCGATGCGCTTGCCGTCCATGTCGACAATCTCGATGCGTAATCCCCGCCATTCGAAAGACTCTGCTACCGCTGGCACACGGCCCATCTGGGTGAAGATAAAACCGCCCAATGTCTGGAACGCATCGCGCTTTTCCCCGGGCAGTGTTTCGACGTTGAAGATTTCCTTGAATTCATCGATGCTCAACATGCCGTCGAGCAACCAGGAGCCGTCATGGCGCCTGACCGTTTTCGGGTTGCCCGGTCTTTCGCCGACGGGAATGTCGCCGGTCACATAGGTCAT
>JBGTCC010000090.1:0-4498 GCA_041749055.1 Thermodesulfobacteriota bacterium
AGCGGCCAAGCGGGCCAACGCCGCATCGATGCCCCTGGCCATGTCTTGCGCCGCGCCGTAGCCGACAAACGGCGGCGTCGAAAATGCCAGAGCGAAAGGCGAGCCGCGCACTTCCGGATCGCGCTCGCCGAGCAGTTGCACAACCGCCTGTTCAACCCGCTGCGTCGCCGGCGCCGACCAATCGCAGTGCACGACAAATACCCGCAGGTTACGCACCGGCAGTTCGAGACTGTCCGGCACGAAAATCGTCTCGCCGCTCAACTGCACCGTGTACTGTGACGCGCCGATCACCGTGGCGCGGATGCCTTCGCCGGCGGCGAGAATATTGAAACCGCGCGCTTGCGCTTCGCTCCGAATGGCGCGGCCGAGAGACGGCCCTAGATCGCCGAAGGAAGCGATCTCACGCGCATAAATATACTCGGACACGCCGCCGGAAAAGAGAATACCGTCGATCTTCGGCAGCGCGCCCAAACCCGGGGAGACGTAGAAATCATCCCAAGGCTGCTTGCCGTCGGCCAGCGCATCGAACAGAGCGCGCGCCATCCGGTTGGCCAAGCGCGTTCGCAATTCGACCGGCGTGCGAGCGCCGTAGTCGAGATTTTCACCGAGGTCGGCAAGAAAGCGTCTGCCGCCTTTCTCCAAGCGGACGATTTCATCCGCACCGTTGTGCGCCACCAAGCGCGCGCCGATATTGACCGCCGTGGTGCCGCGAATCCGCCCTGCTTCGATGACGCTGATCTTGGTTGTGCCGCCGCCGACATCGATATTGAGCAGCGTCAGCCCCTGCTCGCGGCTTTGCTGCACCGCTCCCGAACCATGGGCCGCCATGATGGTTTCCAACGTCGGTCCCGCGGTGGCGCAGACGAACTTGCCGGTTTCATCGGCGAACAACTCGGCGATCTTCGCCGCGTTGTCGCGCCGCGCGGCCTCGCCGGTGATAATCACTGCGCCGGTATCGATATCGTTCCGACCGAGTCCCGCGGCCGCGAATGTCGCCTCGATCAATTCTCGCAACGGATCCGCTTCGATATTCCAGTCGCCGGAAAATGGCGTCAGCAGGATCGGCGAGCGAGCGATCACATGGCGCTCCAGCACCAAGGGTTTGCGCTGCAAGACTGAGGGATAACCGATCAGCAATTGGGAGAACATCAGATGCGACGTCGACGAACCGATGTCGATGCCGACGCTGGTCAAATGAGTGTGCGGCCCCACCGCGCCCTCATGGTCATGTCCATGATTGCCGTGACCGCCATGCTCATGTGTGGTAATCGCCATCGATGAGATTCGGACTGCTAAAGAGAATTGCCAGTTGCCGAAGGTTCTGGAACGCTTCTTATCCCTTCTCACCTTGGAGGCTGTTTCGCAATACCGTTCATGGGTCGATAAACCTCACCATGACGGTATTGCTCGATCGCGAATTCAAGCAGGTATCCGTTCGCCCTGAGATTCTGTGAAGGGCTCAGGGGGAATCGCGACCCAGTCTCTTGCGGGAGAGGGTTAACTTTCAAATTGCTTCATCTATCGCGACCAACAGATCGTTCAATGTTACCGGTTTTGCCAACAACCCTCGGCGTAGCGGACAATGGTATTCAAAACCATTTCGTTGGCGCGAATAGCGAACTTCCAGAGATCGCCGCCCATCGCCGCGCGCTGGTCTTCCCACACGTGGCTGATCGACGTGCTGCCGGTTTCGATGAACGTGACTTTCTTTGGTTCCGCGCCGTCGCTCTCGATCATCAGCGAGCCATAGCGATGGCTTTCCGAGCCTATGCGGGATTACCGCGACTTTCTTGCCTTCCAACTCTTTCATGTTGGCGATGGCCGCCGGGCTGACAAGAGAAAACAACGGCGCGCGGTATAGAATCGCCAAGGCTCTAATCGGCAACGAGTTGGCGCGCCGTGCCCGCCGGTCCCACGAAGGCGTGTAATCGATTTCTCCAGACACCAGGCCGGCCAACTGCAAATCGCTGCGCATCTGAATCGGCTCGACGTTGAGGCCATGCTTATCGTAAATGCGCAGCGCTTTGGCGTATAAAATGGCAGGAAGACCACGTTGCGCACCGACAACGCGGCCCGCACGCGCTCTTCAGCGCGTACGGCCGAGCCGGCGAGCGAGCCGAAGCTTAAAATACTAACGCAAGCAGAGCGTTTATCCTTATGCCGCCTACGCACTCCTCAATTGACCAGGCGTGCCGATAATTTTCAGTTCGGTCAACAAGTCGCGCAGCTCGTCGTAGGCCTCGCGGCTGAGCGGCTTGGACGGCCAGCGTGGATACATTTTCACGTCGAAGCCGCGCAAGCGCATCGCTTCGCGATAGATCGTCCGGCCAAATGGACCGGCCAAGCGCAGGAAAATGTCGTGAATACGGATCACGTCTTTCTGCAATGCCAGGGCGCCCACAGCGTCGCCGGCATCGATAGCGCGGACCAACGCGACGCCGATCTCCGGGGTCACCGCCAAGGGCGGACTGATGGTCCCGGCCACCCCCACCGACATCGCTGCAACCAAGTTGCTCGCCAACGCGAAGGGGGCGAAGGGAGCCTTGACGACCTTTATATACGCCATCGCTTCATCGACGCTGCCCATCGCCAACTTGGCGCCGAAGATATTCGGCACGGACTCGACCAAACGGGCCATGAAGCTGGGCTGAATGTTATAGCCGGAATAGCGCGGGTTATTGTAGATCAGCATGGGCATGCCAACGGCGCGATCGACCATTTTCAAATGCTCGATGATCTCGTACTCCGAGCGGTCAGCGTAATAGTAAGGCCCGACATGGCCGATGGCTTCGGCACCGATCTCCTTGGCATGTTGACCCAGATCGATGGCGGTAAAAGGATCGACCGCGCCGATATGCACCACCACCGGCACCCGATGCTTCACTTGTTGGACCACGATCTCGGCGACCTTCTTGCGCTCCTCCGGATGCATCGCCGCCCCCTGGCCGTAGGAGCCCAGAATAAAAAACGCCTGCACGCCGCAGACGACAAACCAATCGGTCATCTCGCGCATGAGCGGCTCATCGATCCTGCCGTCCTCGCGAAACACCGTCGGACTCGGTAACACCACGCCTCTAACTTCTTTCATAGAAACCTCCGATTGCTATTCATCGTTTGCGCCTTTTGCGTTCCTTGCGGCCGACATTTCCCAATCCGAATCTTCACACTGTGATCCCTGCACTAATATCTACGATAATTTCCGCGGTGGCAATTTTTTGTCGCCAGACGGTCGCCCCTGCGGCCGGAATTCGTCTTGAGATTGTATTTTGCGTCTTTTTGCGTTTTTTGCGGCCATTGTTCCTTTCTTTGGTTGCGGCTATGCCGCGCTAGGCCCTCTGTGGTGAATTTTCCTGCCCGCGCTCCGCCTCTTCCATGGCCGAGCGCAGCATCGCGCCGTGCAGGTCCACCGAAGTCATGGCGCAGTATTCCAAACCATAGGTCGGCCGTTCTTCCGCCATGCCGGTTTCGAGCAGCCGCTGCAACGCCATGCGGTTGAAGCTCGCGTGGCCCATGATGCCCTCTTCATGTTCTTCCAAGTCGGCTTCGACATGGGTGGCGAAATAAGTGGCTTTGGCGCGGTCAAAACCATAATGAGTGGTCAGCGCTTGGTAACAGGCCGCCGACCAGTGGCCGATCTGTTCCTCGGTCGTCACTGCCGAGTACCACTCCGCCGCCGAACCCTCGTAGACGATGCTGCGCATGAAGTCGATCTTGCCGCGAAACTCCGACAGCATCGAGGATGTAAACACCTCGTCCTCGCTCAGACCTAACGCGTCGGCGGTTTCCATCATGACGAGAAAATGGCCCGGCGGCTTGGGATGAATAAACTCGTCGGCGATCTTCTCGCCAATCGGCCCCATCAGATCGCGGTTCACTTTGAGAAAGGTAATATTGCGATGGTAGGTGCAAGCGGTCAGCGTGTTGATCTCGATGGTGTACGCGCCCCAGTTGCGAAAAAACAGCTGCAAGGTCTTATGCGGCAGCTTACCGGTTATCAACTGCTGCATGAATGGCTTTTGATTGACCCGCGCCTCCCAACGCGCGCGCACTTTGGCATAGAGTCCATCGACGATCGCCTTGGCTTCCTGCGCCGAATACTTCTTGCCTCGTTCGATCATGATAGTCATTCTTCACCTCGTGAGTAGTTTTCGCTGCCTGGAATCACATTCTAAACTATAGCGTCGGTCTGAGCGGTCATCCGTCACCTGGCTTCCCGCGTGCGCGGGAATGACAGCCCAACGTTTGGCGTATCCATCATCGAATCTTCAATTCCTTCTGCACTTCGCGCAGCAGCGTGAAGTCGCGCAGCTCATCCGCCATCTGCTTTTTCGCGGTCAGCACTTCCCACTCGTGATCGGTGATCCCGCCGTTGCGGCTGAGCGTGATAACTAGGAGGTCGTAGGACCTTTCAGCTACCTCAGGGGTCTGCTCCATTATTCATTGCACCACTCCATTACGCCGATTCTTAATCGAATCGCTCCGGCGCAAACGGCGCCGA
>JBGTCC010000091.1:0-8281 GCA_041749055.1 Thermodesulfobacteriota bacterium
TCTGAACAACAAGATTCGTGTGATCCAAAGACGCAGTTATGGCCTCCGCGATGAAGAATACTTGCGCCTGAAGATTCTCACGTGCATGCTTGAGCCGATCTGAAACCATGCGAAATCACCCACTCGATACGCAGAAGACCCTGAAAAAGAACACCTGCCAGATGGGAATGAGCTGGTTAAACACACCCAATTGCATCAGGGTTTCGATATCGAACATGTCGCCTCCTTGGTCCTTGGCCTGTCGTGAATTCTGCGTGATTTGCCGGATATTTACTCAAGAGTTATGCCAACGATGCTTTGCCGCAATTGCTGCATTGCTAGGTAGCGATTTGTCAGGACCAGTGACTTTAATCCCCGCCGGCGAGTTGTCAGGGGGTGTCTGGGTGTCGCGATTCGTGACTCGCTGGTTCTTTCCGAACCGGCGGTGGTACCGAGACTCCCGATCCAGGCGGGGGATCGCGCCGTGAACACACTGACGGAAAAGCTCGCCGGTTTGCCGTCCAGACCGGGCGTCTATCTGATGCGCGAAAATGGCGGCAAGGTGATTTATGTCGGCAAGGCCAAGGATTTGCGGGCGCGGGTGCGGGCCTATTTCAATCATCCCGATGAGCGGTCGCAAATTCAGTTTCTAGTCCGCCGCGTCGCCGACATCGAGACTCTGGTGACGAGCAACGACAAGGAAGCGCTCATCCTGGAAAATAATCTGATCAAGCAGTACAAGCCGCGCTACAACATTCGCCTTAAGGACGACAAGAGTTATTTGAGCATCAAAGTGACGACCCAGCACGCCTGGCCGCGCATCCTGGCGACGCGCAAGATCGTCAAGGACGGCAACCGCTACTTCGGGCCGTTCGCGTCGGCGCTGGCGGCGCGTGAGACCATCGACTTGATTGAGAAACACTTTCAGCTGCGTAACTGCACCGATCACAACTTTCGCAACCGCAGCCGGCCCTGTTTGCAGTATCAGATCAAGCGCTGCCTGGGGCCCTGTGTGCTGCCGGTGGCCCATGATGTTTATCTGCAACAAGTGCGCCAGACGATGCTGTTTATCGAGGGGCGGCAGCAGGAGCTGATCGACGAGTTGAAACAGCGCATGCGGGAAAAGTCCGACGCCCAGGAGTTCGAGGCAGCGGCGCGGCTGCGCGATCAGATTCAAGCGGTCGAAAAGACTTTGGAGAAGCAGCGCATGGTCGCGCACTGGGGCAGCGACCAGGATATTTTCGGCTTGTACCGCGAGGGCGGCTTCATCGAAGTCCAGGTGCTGTTGGTGCGCCAGGGCAAGCTCACCGGCAACCAGTCTTATTCGTTGGCGGATCTGGACTTCCCCGACGAAGAGATCATGGGTTCACTCTTGACCCAGTTCTATCAAGGCCAGCGATTCGTCCCCGACGAGATTCTTTTGCCAGTGGATCTGGAGGATGCCGCTGTTCGCGAGGAATATCTCGCCGAGCATAAAGCTAAGAGCGTAAAAATTCTCTGTCCCCAACGCGGCGATAAACGGCACTTGGTCGACATGGCGGGCGACAATGCCAAGCAAAGTTTCGCCGACCGCCACGATCGAGAGAAGGCGCGCGAAAAGATGCTACGCGAATTGCAAGCTTCGCTGCGTTTGAAAAATTATCCCCATCGCATCGAGTGCTTCGATATCTCGATGATCCATGGCGCCCATGCAGTGGGCTCCATGGTGACGTTCGTCGACGGCGAACCGGACAAAAATCTTTACCGTCATTTTCGCATCAAAACCATCGGCGCGGAGTCCGGCGGCGATGACTTCGGCATGATGCTGGAGATGCTCAAGCGCCGCTTCAGCCGCGGCAAGGCAGAAGCCGATCTACCGGAACTGATCGTCGTCGATGGCGGCAAGGGACAATTGGCGATGGCTTTGGTGGCCATGGCCGAAGTCGGCATCGACGGTGTTGAGGCGGTGGGCTTGGCCAAGATGCGGGTTCAAGCAGCGCCGCGCAGCGCCGAGATCGAGCGCTCGGAAGAGCGCGTGTTCCTGCCGGGTCAAACCAATCCGGTGGTATTGAAGCGCAACTCCAACGCTTTGTTTCTGCTGCAGCGCGTGCGCGATGAAGCCCATCGCTTCGCCATCACCCATCATCGGAAATTGCGCTCGCAACAGACTCTTTACTCCGCTCTCGACCGCATCGCCGGCGTCGGCGGCGTGAGCAAGCGCGCCTTGCTGCGCGCCTTCGGCAGCATCAAACGGATCGAAGAAGCATCGCTGGAGGATCTCCTGAAGGTGCCGTCAATGAATGAAAAGCTGGCCGGGCAAGTGCTCGACGCCCTGCGCGGCCATGGGGAATCGGAAGTGTAACCGCACCCTTCGACGGTGCTCAGGGCAATCGGGGCGCATCAACGCATGGTTCGCAAATTTAGATGGGTAGGGACAACCCCCGCGGCTTCCCGTTCCAAACAATCGTTATGAGTGGTGGCCCCAATCGGCGAAGTTCCTCATAAAGCGAAAGCCAACATGACGGATCAGCAAGACGTAGCTGGATCACGTTCGGGAGACTTCCATCCGTCGGTTTGGCTAATGGCGCCGACGCTGTTCCTGCTGCTTGGCCAAGCGATCGCCGCGGCTCCCTGGCATTTGCCAGATAGCAGTGGTTTGGCCGTGGTGCCTTTCATGCTGTTGCCGTTTTACCGGCGCTGGCGGCGCTGGGTTATGCTGGGGCTGTTGATGACCTTGGCGTTCTCGGTTGGTTATGTGCGCCATCGGGAAATCCTTTTCCCGCATTTTTCCGATGATCATTTGCGTTCGGTTATACTCCGCCACGAGCGGGTCTTGATCGAGGGCCGGCTCTATGCCGAGCCGGAGAAATTGATCAATCGTCATCGTTGGTCGATCCGCGCGGAGCGCATCTGGCATGCCACCGGGGCGGAGGAAGTAAGCGGCGATCTCCAACTGAGCTTGCGCGCGCTGCGGCGCGAGTGGCGTTATGGCGACCGCATTCGTTTTTGGCTGCGTCCCAACCTGCCGCAGAACAGCGGTAATCCCGGCGGTTTCGAATACGCGACTTATCTCGCCCAACGGCAGATCTACGTCACTGGGTTTTTGGAAAACGATACGGAGATCGAACTAGTCGCCCGCGAACCGGGCCTGGTCCGCGGCGCGATCGAGGATATTCGCCGGCAGATCCGCCGCTACATCGACGCCAACTTCGCGCCGGACAGCGGCGCTCTGATGAACGCGCTGACGGTAGGCGAGATGGGCAGGATCAGCAAGGAAAATCGTACCGCCTTTACGGCGGCTGGCGTCAATCATGTGTTGTCGATTTCCGGCCTGCATGTCGCCATGTTGGGGGTGGTGAGCTTCGCGGCGATCCGTTACGGCTTGTCGTTCAACAGTTATTTGCTGCTGCGCTTCAATCTGCTCAAAGCGGCGACCTTTTTTTCTTTTTTGGCGGTGGTGTTTTATACGGCGCTCGCCGGCGGCATGGTGCCGACGGTGCGCTCGGCGATCATGATCGGGGTTTACCAGCTGGCGGTGCTGTTGGATCGGGAAGAAGAGGTCTTCGCCAGTCTCACATTGGCGGGGCTATCGATCGCCCTGGTCTGGCCCGGTGTGATCGCCGACATTTCGTTTCAACTTTCTTTTCTCGCCGTGCTGTTTATCGCCTGGGGCATGAGCCGGCTCTATCAGGGGCTGGCGCGGGAAAGGACTGACGAGTTGCCGCAAGAGAAGAGTTGGATCAAGGAGCGGGCGCGGCAGGCGACATTTCATCTGGCGGTGCCGCTGATGGCGACCTTGGGCACCGGGCCGTTGATCGCGCATTATTTTGGCAATCTCTCGCTCGCCGGTTTCGTCACCAATTCGTTGATTGTCCCGCTGGTCGGTTTCGTTATCGTTCCCCTCGGTTTGACCATCGGTTTTGTGATTCTGATCGCCAGCGAGTTTGCCTGGCCGCTTGCCTGGCTCGGCGATCGGCTCGCCGGTTGGACGATTGTTATCGTTGAGTTCTTCAGCCGCTTGCCGCTGGCTAGTATTCGCGTCGCCGCGCCGAACCTGCTTGAGGTCGGCGCGCTTTACGCCGGCGTGATCGCCTTATTCGTTCTGCGAAAGCGCAGGCAGCTATTATTTGCGGCTGGGATTTTTCTGCTTCTACTGATCGGCGATGTTTACTATTGGCGCGTCCAGCGGTTTGACAGCAATCAACTGCGCATTGCCCACTTGAACGTCGGTCAGGGCGACGCCGCCGTGGTTGAATTTCCCGGCGGAAAAGTTCTGGTCATCGATGCCGGCGGCGCCGCCGTGGGCGATTTCGATACCGGCGAAAGCATCGTCGCGCCCTATCTCAGATCGCGGAAGATTCTTAAAGTCGATTACCTGCTGGTCAGCCATGCGCGCATCGATCACTACGGCGGGATGCGCGCACTGGTTCAAGAGTTTTCTTCCATCGAGTTCTGGTCCGGCGCCGCCAAGGGCGGCACCCGGCGTTTCGAGGAGCTCGACGAAACCTTGGACCGGCTGAAAATTGCCCGCAAAGAATTGACCGGCGCAACGCCGTGCCGCGACTTCAATGGGGTGCCGCTTTGTGTCCTTTTCGGCCCGGGTGGCGGCGGCGCCGAGAGCCCGGTGGTTGTGCGGCTTGAATATGGCAAAGCGTCGTTTCTATTCACCAGCGACGTCGACAAACGGGAAGAACTCCAGCTCACTCAGAGTTCAAGCGCGATTGGCAGCACCGTCGTCAAGATTCCCCGCCATGGCAGCGCGACCGCGAGTTCACAGGAATTCATCGCCGCGGTCAAACCGAAGTTGGCAATATTATCGGCGGGCGCCAGAAGCCGTGCCGAAGCGAAGCGTGACGAAATCGTCGAGCGTTATCATGCTGCCGGTGCCGAGGTGCTGAAGACGTATGAGGACGGCGCGATCATCTTGGAGACGGACGGCGCAACGGTTCGCTATAGCGGTTTCAAGAGTGGCAAGGCGGGTAAGTTGGTGTTGTAGCCGTTAAAGTAAGAAAATAGTCAGCACGAAGGCACGAAGGACACGAAGGGGTTCGGATGATGAAGGTAGGGGGCGATAAATATTTCGCCCCTACCGTCTCGTGGTGCAAGAATCTTTAGAGCGCTTTCAGTTCGCCGATGTAGTCCTTGAAGCCGTTGACGATGTCGAACTCTGGACTCCAGCCGAGCACCTGTTTGGCTTTCTCGATCACCATCGGTTGTTTGGCTGAGCGCGGTTTGACGCCGGGGATGATTTCCACCTGTAAATTCGGCAGTAGCTTTTCCGCAGTGGCAACCAGATCGTCGAAGGGAATGACCACGCCGGTGCCGATGTTGAGGGTTACCGGTTCCTTCAACGGAGTGGTTACTGCTTTATCCAAGGCGCGGCCGAGATCTTTGTAATAGACATATTCGAAGTCGCGGGCGACTTCCTGGGCGATCTTGACCAAGCCGCCTTTGATGCCGGTCTGCAACATGTTCTGGACCATCTCACCGCCGCCGGAGCCGCCGGCGAAGTGGCCGACGCCGTAAACATTGGCCAGCCGCAGCACGATCAACTCAAAGCCGAACATGCGTTGATAAGCTTCGACCATGAGTTCCTTGGCGACTTTGGAGTTGCCGTAGGCTTCGCCGGGACCGCGGCGAAAACCTTCGTCGATGGGACTGGGCTCGCCCTGGCGCCGGTCGTAGACGCCGAAGGTGCTGATCTGCACCAAGCGCTTGACGCCGGTGAGGCGCACGGCTTCGGCGACGTTGATCGTGCCCATGACGTTGATCTGCATGCCGGCGTAGATCGGGTTGCCGACCTTGCCGCCGATCAATCCCGCCGTATGGATGACGGTGTCGCATTTATGTTTTTGAATGGTTTCGATGAGCGACGGTAGATCGCGGACATCGCGCTGGACCACGGTGACGTTGACGGCGCCGAGCTTGTGCGCCAAAAAATCCTTGCGCGGCGCGACGTCGTAAAAGACCACGTTGTCGCCGCGTTTGAGCGCATGCTGCGCATAGGAAGTGCCAACTAGCCCTAAGCCGGTGATGAGTGTTGCTGCCATAGGAACTCCTTTATCGGTTGGTTTATTTTCCACTTATTGCAATGGCTGTGAAATGTCTAGCGGATTTCGCGTTTGATCCGGTCAGTTGGTTTTCTCGTGGATTGCAAAACCCGATTGCGCCGGTGTATATCGCAGGAAGAAAAATTATCGCGACATAGGGAGGAACAGCAATATGCAGGGAGTAGTCGATGCCGATACCCATATCGCCGAGCCCGAGGCGATGTGGCAGCTGATTGACCAGAAGATGGCGCCGCGCCGGCCGGTGTTGGTGGAGCTGCCGGAGGACACCTGGTTTGGCGACCGCAACGCCCTGTGGCTGATCGACGGCCAAATCTTCCCCAAGCCGGCGGGCAAGGGTAGTTATCGGCTGGTCACGCCGTCGGCGCAGAAGGCGGAAAAAGTGCGCGGCGATATCGCCATTGCCAGCCGCGAAGTCGCCAACGTCGAGGCTCGCGTCAAAGACATGGACCGGCTCGGCGTCTCGGTGCAAGTGATTTATCCGACGCTATTTCTGGTCTATATCACCGACGACCCTGAATTGGATACGGCGTTAGCCAAAGCCTACAATTCTTGGCTCGGCGCGGCTTGCGGCCAGGCAAACGGCCGCTTGAAGTTCGTCGCGGTGCTGCCGCTGCGCTCGATTGCCGAATCGCTCAAAGAAATGCAGCGGGCCAAGGATCTCGGCGCGGTGGGAATATTCTTCCGCGGTATTGAGGGCGACAAGTCCCTCGATCATCCCTATTTTCATCCGGTCTATGAGCAGGCGGCCAAACTCGGCATGCCGGTCTGCATCCACACTGGCTCCGGTGCGCCGTGGATGCTGCCGTACTTCGAGCATGCGCGTAACCACACCTTTGCCCATGGGCGGGCGCTGCCGATCTTCGCTTTTCGCGATTTGCTGGCGAATCGCATACCGGAGAAATTTCCCGGCCTACGGTTCGGATTCATTGAAGCGTCGGCGGGCTGGGCGCCGTTCATGATTCACATCCTGCGGCGGCTGTTTAAAGACCGGCCGCAGTATAAAAACAGCGCCGAGCTATTCCGCGCCTCGAACATTTTCATAGCCGCCGAGGCCGATGAAGATATTCCCTATCTCGCCAAATGCATCGGTGAGGATAACCTCGTGATCGGCTCGGACTACGGTCACAACGATCCTTCGGCGGAGGAAAAACTGGTCGAGAGCCTGCACAAGCGCGAGGATATCCCCGAGCCGTTTGCAAAAAAAATTCTCTGCGATAATCCGCGCCGGCTGTACGGACTCGATAGTTAAGGTGGCATGTTTCTAACTGTTCTGTCCGGGCGACCGGCGGGTCGCCCTCTTTGGATGTGCTCGGCTAATGTCTGACATCGAAATTTTTATCGCTACCGTCGCGCGGCATTTCGAAAGCCGGCTTGGGGCGTCGGTCGTCGACGCCTACAAGCTCGGCAGTCTCGCCCACGGCGGCTTCAGCGATATCTACAGTGACATCGACGTAGGCCTGCTGCTGAATTGCCCGGAAGCTCCTGCGCGGATGGTAGAGTTGATCGCTGAAGCGAAATCACTGGACGCCGAGTACGGCAAAAAACTTTCCGTCTTCTGGGGCAATCCGGAATTTACCTGGGGCCGCTTGCCGAACCTAGATCGGCTCGATTTGCTCGACCATGGCGTGCCGCTGCTCAAAGGCCACAAGCCACAGTTTCGCCGGCCGACAAAACAAGCGATTCGCGACGAGTTGTTGCGCAGCATCGAAAACAGCTGGAAACCGCGATTGCCTGAGCTCAATGCTTTGACCGAGTTGGCGCCGGCGAATCGCAAACCGTACATCCGAGCGATTCTCTACGCCGCGCGGCTGATCTACAGCTGGGATAATTTAGCGATGGAATCCAACGACCGTGCCGTCGAGTATCTTCACGAAGTTCAACTCCCCAGCCTCGATCTCAAACCCATCGACATGGCGCTGGCGTGCCGCAACGGAAGATGTAGCGCGGACGATGTGTTCGCTCTCCACACCGACCTTAAACGTCAGTGCGAAAACGCGGTGAGTTACATTTCGGCTAGAGCTTAACTGGGTGTAGAATCCAACGAGCGGTGCTTAATTTGAATGAATCGAACATCGTGGCTATTTTTGAGTTGCGAAGCAGTATAAGCGTCGGACGGCGTTAGTTGTCTGCCGGCTGGAAGACGTGGTATTGCGAGGGATAGTCTTTGGCGATGCGCAATCGAATATTCGCCAAGATCGAAGACGGCGGTCGTCATTAGTTTCTTTACGGCGGAGCAGGCGGTGAGAATCGCG
>JBGTCC010000092.1:0-3623 GCA_041749055.1 Thermodesulfobacteriota bacterium
GGCGGCAAGCGTTTTCTCGGCAAAGGGGTGGCCCGCGCGGTCGCCCATGTCAATGACAAGATCGCGCCGCGGCTGCGCGGCAAGGACGGTCGCGACCAGATCGCCGTCGACCGGATCATGCTCGACCTCGACGGCTCGGCAAACAAAGGCAAGCTCGGCGCCAATGCGATTCTTGGCGTGTCCTTAGCCGTGGCTCAGGCCCAGGCGCGTTCCCAAGGTTTGGCGCTCTATCGTTATCTCGGCGGCGCGGCGGGCAAAACGCTGCCGGTGCCGATGTTGAACGTCCTCAACGGCGGCGCCCACGCCGACAACAATGTCGACGTCCAGGAGTTCATGGTGGTGCCCTACGGCATGAAAAGCTTCAAAGAAGCGCTGCGTGGTGCCGCGGAGATTTTTGCCACCCTGAAAAAAGTGCTCCACGATCGCGGTCTGTCCACCAGCGTCGGCGATGAAGGCGGTTTTGCGCCGCGGGTCAAAAGCAACGCCGAAGCCATCGAGCTCTTGCTCGAAGCGATTGCCATGGCTGGTTACAAGGCCGGCTCCCAAGTAGCCCTCGCGTTGGATGTCGCCTCCAGTGAGTTTTACCACGACGGCAAGTATGTTTTCAGAAAATCCGATGGCCAAAGCCGCAGCCGGGAGCAATTGGTGCAGCTGTATCAAGACTGGGTGCGCCAGTATCCGATTATTTCCATCGAAGATGGTTTTGCCGAGGACGACTGGGAAGGCTGGCGCATGATGACCGAGGCCTTAGGCAAGAAGATTCAGCTGGTTGGCGACGATTTGTTCGTCACCAACAAAGTGCGCTTGAAGCGCGGCATCGACTCGGGTGTCGCCAACTCGATTCTCGTCAAGGTCAATCAGATCGGCACTCTGACGGAGACTTTGGAGACCATGCAGCTGGCCAAAGAAAATAGCTATACTACGGTAATGTCGCACCGTTCCGGTGAAACCGAGGATGTCACCATCGCCGATCTGGCGGTGGCAACCAACGCCGGCCAAATCAAGACCGGTGCGCCCTGCCGGGGTGAGCGCACGGCCAAATATAATCAGCTGCTGCGCATCGAGGAAGAACTAGGGAAACGAGCCGTCTATGCCGGCAAAAGCGCCTTTCGGGTTCGACGCGTCGGCTAAGGAGTTGGGTGACGCAGTGCCGGCGACTACCAAGGCGCGGCCGCGCCGACCAGAGACGGCGCTGGAAAAAGCTGATCGGACCGCCGCCATTGCTGCGGGGCTTGCTAGTCTTTACAGCGAGGTCGAGTGCCCGCTTACGCATCGTAACAATTTCGAGCTACTGGTGGCGGTGATTCTGTCCGCCCAATGTACGGATGCGGCCGTGAACAAAGTGACGCCGGGGTTATTCGCGCGCTACCCCGACCCCAGCGCCCTGGCGCAAGCTTCCTTAGCCGATATCGAGTCCTGTATTCGCACCCTCGGACTGTTTCGCGCCAAAGCCAAATCGCTTAAGCGCTGTGCCGGACAATTGGTTTTGGATCATTACGGCGAAGTGCCGTCAGCGATGGCGGATCTCATCAAGCTTGCCGGCGTCGGCCGCAAAACCGCTAATGTAATTCGCGGCCATGCCTTTGGCGAGCCGGGTATCGCCGTCGACACCCACTGCCGGCGCTTGGCGCGCCGCTTGGGGTTAACCCGGCAGCAGGATCCGGTGAAGATCGAAACCGACTTGGCGCGTATCCTGCCGCCCGCGGAGTGGACTAACTTTTCCCATCGCCTGATCATTCATGGCCGGCGCATTTGTTTTGCCCGCAAGCCGGCTTGTCCTCATTGCTCTCTAAGCCGCTTCTGTCCGTCGGCGCATTCCCAACCCAGCTGAGCTGCTCATGCCGGCGGGCAACTTAAGCCGAATTCCACCGCGGCGAATACGCTGATGCCAAACGGTGCGATGCGCTAGAACTCGAAGGCGACCTCCAGCTTTGCATCCGGAGACGCGAGATGGACGCAGACCACTTCTTTGGTCTGTAGAGGATAGGGCTTGGAGGTGGTCTCGTAGACTTCCGGTGGCAGCATGGTGAACTCAAAACCGTCCTCGGAAAGTTTGGCGCAGGCGTTACCGTTGGCGATGTTGACGAACTCTTTCGACGCGTCCAAGGCCAGTTCATCGGCGGTGTCGATGGTGTCGTCCAACATGGTCGAGGCCATCTGCAAGAGCAGCTTCGGCGGCACCGACAACAGACAGTTGAATTCGAGGTTGTCGCCGGCGATCTTCTGGGCAAAGAGCCAACGGAAGAGCCGGACCTTCTCTTTGCCGCTTTCGCAACGTTCGATGATGATGTCTTGCTTGCCGAATCGGTTAAACATCACCAGTATCAAGTCGGTAAACGTCTTAACGATATCTTTGTGCTCCAGGGCGCCGAAAGCGGTGCTGACTTCCGAAGCGAATTTCTCATTTTCTTTGTTATATTCCTTGAGTTCGCGCTCGAGCGACTCAATGGTGATAAACCCTTTGATGAGCAGCGCTTCGGCTAAACGCACGCGGTGACCGGTTTCCTGTACCTGCAAGAGCTCATCGACCTGCGCCTGGGTTAGATAGCCCAACTGCACCGCCAATTCGCCAAAGCGCGATGTCTTGCGTTTCTGTTGATCTAGAATGTCTTTGATCTGTGCCGCGCCGAGCCAGCCCCGTTCCAAGGCTAAGGTACCGATCGGCGACGCGATAGTTTTTTGAAACTCCAGGGCCGTGAGTAGCTGCTGCGAGGTAATCCGGCCTTTCTCGAGCAGATATTGGCCAAAAAATCTTGTGCTCATAGCTCCACCCCGGCTTCCTGGCAGACGTTCTTTAAATGTGCCAGCATATTGTCCTTCTGCAGCGGTTTTTGCAGAAAGCTCTTGGCGCCTTTCTTGAGACAATCCTGGACTGTCGCCTCGGTGCCGATGGAGCTGACCATCACCACGCAGGCGGCGGTGTCGACATCAAGCAAACGCTGGAGGGTTTCAATGCCGGTCACCTCGGGCATGACGACGTCGAGCAGTACGATCTGCGGTTTGAGTTCCTTGAATTTTTGCACGGCCTCGGGGCCGCTGCTGGCGGTGGCGACGATTTCAAAACTGCTGCCGCGTAACTGTGCCGAAAGCATGGCGAGCATAGTTTTGGAGTCGTCTACGGCGAGAACCTTTACTTTGTTCAAGATCTTATTCTCCTTCCTAAATTGACTTGGTGCTTGATTTAGCTGCGTTGGTTAAATCTATGCCAATGGTTCCGGTTGCTTTTTCTCCCTGGCATGCTGCGCTTAACGCCGGCTTGGCAGTTGTCCTTTGTCGGCTATCCGTCCGCTCAAGATCGCCGCGGTGATCCCGGCAAGGTTCGCCACCCGGTCCACTGCGCCGCGCTCGATCGCTTCCTTGGGCATGCCAAAAACCACGCAGGAGGCTTCGTCCTGGGCTAGGGTGAAGGCGCCAGCGTGTCGCATTTCCAAAAGTCCTTCGGCGCCGTCGTTGCCCATGCCGGTCATGATCACACCGACGGCATTGGCCCCGGCACTTTGCGCCACGGAGCGGAATAGGACGTCGACACTCGGACGGTGGCGCGATACCAAAGGGCCGTCGGCGATTTCGACGGCATATTGGGCCCCGTTGCGCCGCACCAGGGTATGGAGATTCCCCGGCGC
>JBGTCC010000093.1:0-6048 GCA_041749055.1 Thermodesulfobacteriota bacterium
GCGGCAAGTTGCACCACACGCACATCTCCATGGCCAAGCGCAACAACTGTTGGATGGCCCTGGAGAGCTGCCGGCTGACCCGCGACATTCTCGGTGCCAACGGCATCACCGACGAGTACCAGGTGATGCGGCACATGTGCAACATGGAGTCGGTGATCACCTACGAAGGCACGCACGACATCCACGGTTTGATCATCGGCCGTGAGATCACCGGCGAGGACGCGATCCTGTAGACCGCATCGAGTAGGCAGCGCCGGATCGTCTGGCTTTCGTTGTCTTTTTCATGACCGACCTCGTGGAATGCGAATTCTAATCGAGCAGAAGTGGGCCGCCGGCGACCCGTGCGAGCCCGTGCTCGAAACTCCCAAGCAGCTATCTCAGAAAATCCACCAGCAACGTACCCTCATCTATGGGTCAAACCGTATTCGATAAGTTCGCGTTGTGTCAACTTGAAACCGACTCGAATCGAAGGGTGCGATACCCTGAAGACTTTAAACCGGGGATATTTCTCCCGCGAAGGCGCAAAGATGACGGGCACGCGCCCGTCAATCCGAACCGTTGCGAGGGATCCAAGAAAGATTTCTCACTCCGTTCGAAATGACAACAATTCCTAACTTAGCGTCTTTGCGCCTTTGCGGGAGATATTCCGGCTCTTCGATAAAGGCACGAAGTCACTTCGCCATATTGGCGATAACCAGCGCCAACGCTTGGGCGTGATAGGAAGCGTCGTAGTAACGGTCCGGCGGCGGCGCTTTGCCGCCCCAACTGCCCTCGACCTCGGCACGGAACTTGAGCACGTTGGCGAAGCGCTGGACATCGATCGCCGCGTCTTTGGCCAAGCCATTTGGACCCAGGTCCATCTCATAGATTTGTCCGGCCAGATCGCGCGACAACTTCGCTTGCTTGGCAACGGTATCGATTACTTTGTCTTGATTTGCCGGATGCATGATCCAGCGCAGCGCTTCGATGTGCGCCGCAAGGTAACGAATGAGTAAATCGCTTTGCTCTCGTGCCCATTGGCGGCGGGTGAAAACGCCGTAGCGCAGCGTCGGCCCGAAGATGTTCGCCGTCGTGGCCAGACTCACCAAACCGCCCTGGCGCGCCCGCACTGCGGTCTGGCCTGAGGCCATGGTCGCGGCGAATTCTTTTTGCTTGAGCATGGCGGCGACCCGCGCCCCTGTGCCGCCGGCTTCTTTCATCACATAGTCGGCGGCCGCCGTGAGACCGGCACCGGAGAGAATCTTTTTCAGAGCGAGGGCGTTTTGCGTATCAGGCGCGTCGACGAGCACGGTCTTGCCGCGCAGATCGGCGAGCGCTGTGATTTCCCGCTGCGCCATCAGCTCGGTCGGTGTGTAGTCCGTGGCGGCGACGAGAATGATATCGACGCCGGCGTTCTCAACCATGGCTATGGCATTGTCGACGCCATAGTCGGCAAGATCCAATTCACCCGACGCCAGCCAGCGGCGCACCTCTTCGGAGCCGCCGGCAGCTGAGCGCGGAATTTGGATCCGCAAACCATACTTGGCGAAGATGCCGTTGGCCTGGGCAATCGATGTCGTGAAGCTGCCGCCGCCGACTTTCAGCGTCTTGAGGTTTACTTCTTGCGCATGCGCGGCCACAACGAGCGTAACCGCTGCACTGACAACGCCACTGACAAAGTGTGCGAGTAGTTTTGACCGCATGAGCTTTCCTATTGATCAAACCCAAGAGGGCGGGTTTCAAACCCGCCCCTACATCCGGAATTCTTCTTGCGACTTATTTTGCGATCTTTGCGCCCTTTGCGGTCAATCATCCGACTCCGAATCTTGTCTATACAGGTAAATCATTTGAGCCCGACAACGAGTCGTTCGAGAGATTGCTCCCGCTCCTTCTTGAGTTCGGCTAACGCTTCATCCAGATCCGGTCAAAGTCATGCTTCCGCAGAGTTTCAACGGAGATTGTTGTACGAGTTTTCGCATTGCTTTTAATCCTCCCTGCCTGCCGTCACCAACGGCTCGATCGTGACCGCCTGATCCAGCGGGTTCTTGCGCTTGGCGGCTGCGACATAGTCTTCGCCGTCTTCCGGCAGCATGAAACCTTCCTCGACCAATTCATCGACGGCGCGTTTGACGATGTCGACGTAGGCCTGATGGCTGGGATAGCGCTCTTCGATCGACAAGCGCGGATCGCCGATTTTTTCGCGCTCGGCTTTGGTGCGCGTAAAAGCTTTTAGACAACCGTTGGTCATCATCAGCTCGCCCTCGGCGAAGCCGGCTTTGCGCAGCGCCCAGCCGATATACGTCGCGATCGGCGCTTGCATGTCCGGATAGCGCACGCCGCCCAAGTCGTTGCCGTCGGCGTCCACCTGGGGCACTTGGATCGGATACTCTTTGCCAGGCACCGCCTCAGGCGGGAAAATACTCATGATGCCGCGCTCATCGAAGTCGGAACCGTAGTTCCATAGCGGCAAGCGGCTTGGTGTGGCGGGCAGATTGACGCCGGGGATTCTGGGAAACCGCCTGAGCGCTTCCTCGGGCGACACCAACTGTCCATCTGAACGTCGCGGTACGCGATTCGCTGGCGGCGCCACACCGGCGCTCGCCCAACGATCCATGAGCATAAAACAGGCGCGCAGGAACGGCTGCGGGGAAAAATTACTCGGCGGCAGCTGACCGACCCATTTGGGATTGTCGGCGGCGATCGCCGCGTGGGGCGAGCCCGCGAGCATGTACATGCGCACATTGGCGGGAATCTCAGCGTCGCTGCCGTCGCGCGGATCGGTGTGGGTCATCGAGCCATGCCGTTCCCAATATTCACTGGATGTATGACAGTGCACCAACAAAGGATCGCTGTCGGGGCGCTTCATCACAGCATCGTTTTTGCCGGTGAACGGGTCTGGAATGGCGGTAAAATTAAATGGGTAACGCTCCGACGGATAGGAGTGTTCCTCATGCTGGCGCGGATAGCGGCCGATCTGGGCGAAGCGCGTGTTGAAATACAAACGGCCGATGCCGGTGTGGGTCTGCACCGCGTCAAAGACTTTGCGCCCACCGGCATCGCGATTCCAGCCCTCGTATACGAACTCGCGCACCACCCGGCCGGCCAGCGAGGCGCCGTAGCCATAGACTTTGTCAATCGCGCCAGCGAGCGGATTCGCCACCCCAGCGAAATCTTTGCTGCCATGACGTAGAAACGAAACTGCCTCGCGCAGTCCGAGAAAGCCAAGACCCATGACGCGCGAGCCCTCGGTGTCGTAGGTCAACTCGTAAATCCAGCCGGTCTTGAATCCGCCTTTAACGTGGAGATCGACATTGGATGGTGTGAGCTCGAGTTTGCCGTCTTTTTCTTTCGCCTTGGCCAACTCCCACTCGCTCGCGGGTGCTGGAACGCGCGGGTCGGCTTCCTTTTCCCGTAGCGTCAGCGTCGCGCTGGCGCGATTGAGCACCGGGTAGCAATGAATGTTCGCGGCGCCACTCACGGGCATGGACAATACGCCCTTCTTATCGGCAATAAACTCTTGGCGAACTTTGCCACGCAGCGACTCGCCGTTCTCGCGCGCCTCCGGAACAAACGCCACGACATTGCTGCCGCCATAAACCAAATCGCCTTGCCAGCCCACCGTAACTACCGTGTAACCTTGGCGATTGAGAAAGCCGTTGCCGGCGCAACTGTCCTTTGCATAATCGCCGCCGCCGTCGTTCAAGCGCGTGAACGCGCCGCGCCCGCCGCGATTGGAGAAATCGAATAGCAACTTGCCATTGCTTTTGCTCATGTCCACCGGCTTGACCAGATCGATCACCGCTTTGAACTCGACCAAGCCGTCAGCGTTGCGTGGCGCGTATTCTATATCGCAAACAAACGGCAGGTCTTTTTCATCGGGATCGATGGCGAAATGGACCATGCCGAGCAGCCGCTCATAAGGCCCGACGGCGCCGAACGAATTGCCACCGGCAAAACTGGTTTTGCTCTCGAACTCCAGTCTAATTTGATTGCGTGACATCTTCATCTTCCTTTCGACTTCTTGACCGAACACTCCGCGACTAAATCGTGAATCGTAAGGGGTAAAGGGTGAGGCGTTAGGCGTTAGGCGCCCGGAACCCCTCACCCCTGACGCCTAACCCCTTACGATTTGCTAATGTCGCGGCAGCTTCGCCGCATCGGTTCCGCAAATATAACCCTGGGTGACGCAGCGGCCCATGCCGTGCTGATTGAAACCCCCGGCCGATTCACCGGCGCAGTAAAGTCCGGGAATCACTTGCCCGCTCATGTCGACCACTTGGCAGCGCGCGTTGATGCGCAAACCGGCACGCGTATCATGGACGATCACCGTACCCCAGGCCGCGTAGAACGGCGGCTTTTGGATTTTAAACTTGGGCGCGGGCTTGCCGAAATCTTGATCCATGCCGGCGTCGACAAAGGAATTGTAACGCGCGACGGTCGCTTGCAACACATCGGCCTTCATCGGCTTGGCTTGATATTCATTCTTGATCGCGGCGGCGAGCTCAGCCAGCGTGTTGCCGGAGAAAAAGTAACCATCGGGATCGACGTAAGGCGGCACCACTTTCCAGCCTTCGCGCTCCACCGCGTCGGCATCGAAGATCGCCCACTGCGGCCCGGCGCAATAATCCGGCGGCTCGGAGTATTGGTTCATTGCCAAAGCGGCGTTGACGAAATTATATCGGGTTGGATTGTACTTGACGTTTTCCGCGTTGCGATAATCGTTCGGCGTGCAAGCTGGATATTGCAGTCCGTGGTTGCCGTGCGGCGGATCGCCCTTGGTCTCGTCGTAGAACCGCTGGCCGACTTGATTGACGAGAATCAGGTCCTGCCAGTCTTTGACGTTGAAACCCGTTGACTTCACCAACGGGAAGATTGGACTCTCAAGTTTCCAGGTCGTGTAGTTATATTTGGTCGCCAGGGCGCGCTGGGAGCGCATTGTCGCGCCGTTCTCCAGCGCCTGATGGACCAACCCCCACAGCGAAGCGCCGACGGCCATGGCGGCGAGTTCACCGCTGGCGTCTTGAAAACTGTAGGGCTCGCCGCCCACTTGAAACACCGGCGTCAAGCGCGGATCGAACATGCGGCGGAAATTTACGTCGCTGGTGCTGCCGCCGGTGGCGACGACGACGGCCTTGCGCGCATGCAATTTCATCGTCGGCTTGCTGCTGTCGATGTTGCCTTCGGCGCGAAAACTCTTTAGCGGCGCGGTCGCCCCCGGCATGATATGCGGGTTGTACTGCGCGTCGATGCCGATCACGTGGCCGGGATTTTTCTCTGACGACGGCTCGCGAATCAGGCTGGTCATTTCGTAATTGAGCAAAAATTTGACGCCCTTGGCCCGCGCGCTCGCCTCCAGTGGCCGGATCACGCTGGTGCCATTGGCCGCATTGGGGCTCTCCAATCCCGCGCCTTTGCTCCAAATCGCATGATTTTCCCGCGGCGCCGAGTTGCCGGTGGTCGACGCGCCTTGATTATCCGGCGCCTTATCGGCGAACTCGACGCCATTGGCCAGTAAAAATTCAAACGCCGTGGCACAGTGATCGTCGAAGGCGCGCATCACCGCCCGGTCGTTGTAGCGGAAGTCCGGCGTGCCATTGGGTTGAACGATGGACCAATCGGTGAGATCGGAGAACACCGTGTCCGGCGAGTCGGGAATATTATATTTCTTTTGCGCGCTGGTGCCGCCGCCCAGGGCCATATGGCCGCCGCTGATAATCGCGTGGCCGCCGACGTCGTAATTCGCTTCGACCACGATCACCGACGCGCCATTGTCGACGGCCCTGATCGCCGCCGGCAATCCCGCCGCGCCTGACCCGATAACGATGACGTCGGCTTCGAGATCCCAATTATTACTCCCTGCTTGTGCCATGATTTCGCAGCTTCCCTTCTCGTGGCGATGATTTCGAATTCAAGCTTACAGCCCCCAATGATATCCCAAAGTTCGTTGTCGCGTGCAACCGCGACAACCGACCGCGCCAACAATTTTGCGGCGTGTCTTGGGGGGATTCGCTATCGGCTGGCTAGAGTAAATCGTTGGTCGCGGCTTGACCATGAAAATAAGGTAGCGGA
>JBGTCC010000094.1:0-6750 GCA_041749055.1 Thermodesulfobacteriota bacterium
GCGCCCGCTTCGTCATGTTCACCGAACTGCCGACCTCGTAAATCCAAGAAAAGTCCGTTCCAGTTACTCTTACCTTCGTGAACTTCGTGGTGAGTGGTTCACGTTCCGAGCTTTACGCCCTTTGCGTTGCTGATCGCCCTGAGCCAGACGAAGGGTGCGGCCAATCCAATCCGACATTCATTCATAACCGATCGCCGTGACCACCGGCGTCGCGGCCGCACGTTTGGCCGGCCCGTAACCGGCGAGAAGGCAGAGCAGCACCGTGGCGGCGACCACCAGGCCGGCGACATCGTAGGGGTAAAAGAATTGAAACGTCCAGCCGGTGAGCAGCTTGGTGTTGTAAACCACATGGTGATAGGCCATCACGCTGCCGGCGAACAGGCCAAGTAATCCGCCGATCAGTCCCATCCAGCCCGCTTCCATAACAATGATGCGGCGCACTTGCGCTTGGGTCGCGCCGATGGCGCGCAGCACGCCGATCTCGCGGCTGCGATCGAGGATCGAAGCCAGCAGCGTGTTGATGACGCTGAAGATCGCCACCACTAAAGCGACGATTTCGACGGCGTAGTTGACGACGAAGGATTGCTCCATGATGCGTAACACGGCGGCCTTGAGCTCGCGGTGGGTGCTGATAAAAAGTTGATACTTCTCGCCGTAGCCGGCTTTGATTTTCGCAATCAGCGCCGCCATGTCCACGCCCGGCTCGAGCCACAGATCGAAGGCATCGACCAGCTCGTCGCGCCAATATTTCTTGTAGAGCGCGCGATCAATCAGCACGCTGCCGACGTCGGAAGAATAATCGATGTAAATCCCCAGCACTTTGAAGGTGACCGGCCCGGAAGGTGTGACCAGTTCGAAGCTGTCGCCCACCTGCTTGGCGAATCGGGTCTGAAAACTCTCGCTGATGATCGCGCCCTTGGCTTCGGCCATTTCGCGCAAGGCGCGGGCGCCATCGCCCTGGGCCATCGGTAAGGTGCGCACGCGCGCCGATTCGACAGCGGAAAAAGACTCGACGACGATGGGCCGGCCTTGATAGTTGGCCCGCACCAGGCGATAGAGATCGACGATTTTCACCCCCGGTAAAGCGCGCAGCCCCGCCGCCGGCTCTTCGTGCATTGAAACATTGCGCGGTCCGGCGGTGCGCGCGCCGGAGCTGATGATGAGGTCCGCCGTCACCATCTGATCGACCCAGGTGAGCAGCGAGCCGCGCACGCTGTTGACGAAGGCGGCAATGGTGAAAATCGCCGCCAGGCTGATGATCATGGTCGCCACGGTGATTCCCGAACGCAGCGGATTACGCCGCAGACTGTCCGCGGCCAAGCGCGTCTCCACCCAAGAAACCCCAGGCAGCACCAGGGCCG
Source organism: Thermodesulfobacteriota bacterium (assembly GCA_041749055.1). Taxonomy (GTDB): domain Bacteria; phylum Desulfobacterota; class Binatia; order UBA9968; family UBA9968; genus DP-20. The sequence goes on from JBGTCC010000094.1 coordinate 1,362, forward strand.
AGCGCCATAGGAGTTGGGCCACCCAACGGACCATGAGCGGCGCGAAGAATGCCAGACCAAGGAGAAAGATCAACATGCCGATGACACCGGCGCTAAACTGGCGCACCGCACCGTTAAGCTGGGGCGCCAGAAGAATCAGCAGCGGGGCAACGGCAAAGCAGACCAGGCCGAGCCGGATGGACCAGGACCTTTTGGCGACAAACCCCGGGCGCCAAACCGCTTGCCGGGCATTTTCCAGCGGGCTGATACCCAGTGCTTCGACGGCCGGATGCAAAGCGGCGAACAAGGCGACACCGACGGCGCTCGCCAGAGCGATGGCCAACTCCCGCGGCGACAAACTACTACCCGACAATCCGATGGAGGAAAACAAATTACGCACGGTCTCGCCCACCGCCAACAACGCCGCTTGAGCCAACGCCCAACCGAGCAAACAACCCGCAACCGCGCCGACGATGGCTAGAATAAGTGCCTCGGCGACGATCAAGCGGAGCAATTCGGAGCGGCGCATGCCCAGACAGCGCAGCGTGCCGATCTCGCGCTTACGTTGCACCACCGACACCGACACCGTGTTGTAGATGAGAAAAAAGCCGACGAACAGGGCGATCAAACTGACGAAGAATAAGCCGACACGGAATGATGTCAGCAGCGACTCGATCTGCTCGCCGCGCTTCTTCGGCCGCTCGACATCGGCGGCGCCGCGCAGCCGCTGGCGCAGTTTTTCTTGAACCGTTTCGACTGTCACGCCAGCTTCGACGGTCAGATCGACGACATCCAGCTTGCCTTGCTTGCCAAAGGCCAACTGCGCCACCGGCAGGTCCATCAAGGCGAAGTTGCCGCCAAACACACGCGCCGTGCCTGCTTCTTTGAGCAAAGCGCGAACGCTGTAGCTCTGTTTTCCCCGACTGGTGTTGAGCGCCAAGGTTGAACCGATGGACAACCCCAAGCGCCGGGCAAACGACTCGGTGACGGCGATGGAGTCGGGCCGGGCAATGAAATCGAGCGCTTGGTCGAAGGCGAAACCTTCGCCGGCGAACTGATGATCGCGCATGGTGAAATCGGTCAGCAGATCGACGCCGTAGATGTACAGCCGTTCGGCGCCCACGCCGCTCACCGGCAAAAAGCCGTCCACCGCCGCGGCGACATCAAGAACTCCCTCGGTATCGCGCACCAGCGGCAGCACCGCTTCCGCCATGCCGCTTTCACTGTTGGAGACTTGGAGGACCGCCTTGCCGGCGATCTGTTCGATGGTCGATTGAAACGACGTGGTGAGAGCCCGATTGACCAGAGCGATGGCGATGATGACCGCAACGCCCAGCGCCATGCCCAAAAAAGTCAGCAGCGTGCGCAGCCGATGATGCCGCACATGGCGCCAGGAGATCATATGCAACAACCGTATCATGGGAAATCGAAACCGCTTCTTATCTCACTAGGCGACGGCAAATGGCTAACTTGACGCGAGATTATTAGCACTGATGCCGTTAGGCTCTTCACCCCTTACGAGCTTTTCTCTCTCAGCGCTCGGTAGATTTTCTCCGCCGTGATCGGCAGATCGCGAATACGCACGCCGACCGCGTCTTCGATGGCGTTGGCGATGGCCGGTGCCACCGGCGAGATCGGATTTTCGCCAATGCCTTTGACTTTGTACGGCCCGACGCCGCTGGCGCTCTCGACGATGACGGTTTTGAGCGGCGGGATATCTTGGATGTTGGGTATTTTGTATTCGCCGAAGTTGGCCACTTCGACTCTGCCTTCTTGCACCGGCAGATATTCGATCAAGCCGTAGCCGAAGCCCTGAACCACGCCGCCATCGATCTGTCCTTGATGGCCCACCGGGTTCATGATCGCGCCGGTGTCATGGGCCGTGGTCAACTTGCGCAGCGTCACTTCCCCCGTGGCTGGATCCACCGAGACTTCCGCGACCTGTGCGGCAAACGCCGTCACCGGCGAATGACCGTCATCGCGGGTCACCGCTTCGCCGCTGATCGCCCGGCCGACGCGCCGGAGTAATTCATCCCAGCGCTGCCGCTTCTTCTGGTGCAAGAGAAAGTCGCCGGCAAGAGTAATCTCCGCCTTGGGCCAACTGAGCAGCTTCTCGGCCAACGCGAGCAACTTCTCGCGGGCGTCGCACGCCGCGGTGTAGGCCGCGCCGCTGGCAACCCTGGTGCCGCGGCTGCCGCCGATGCCGGAGTCGAAGGAGACGCCGAGATCGGTGTCGAGGGTGTCAATTTGAATTTTCTCCGGATCGCAGCCCAGAACTTCCGCGCCGATCTGCCGGAGCGTCGTGTAAGTTCCCGTGCCCTGCTCGAACAAGCCGGTGTGGATCACGATGGAGCCGTCCGGGTTGAGCGAAAGCTGCATCGCCGTGTTGCCGCCGCCGGGACCGCGATAACCCATCGCCACGCCGCGGCCGATGTTCTTCGCTTTCGGCGCATCATAGCCGGACGCCTTGAGCGCTGCCGACAGGGTTTCCTTCGCTTTGATGTCTTTGTAGTGGCTGCCGGTGAGAGTCTCGTCTCCTTCCAGCATTAAGTTCTTCATGCGAAACGCCGCCGGGTCCATGCCGACCTTGCGCGCGACACAATCAATATGCGACTCCGCCGCGAACACGCCCTGGGGTTCGCCCGGCGCGCGGAACTGGCCGCCGGGAATATTGTTGGTGTAGACCCGCGACACCGCAATTCGCGCATGGGCGGCGCGATAGCAACCGCCTGCATGAGCGACGCCGCCAATCACCGCGCCGGGACGAAAGCCGCCGTAAGCGCCGGCATCGAGAAATGCTTCCATCTCATGGGCGACCATGGTGCCGTCGCGCGTGACGCCGGTTTTCAAACGCATCACGCCGGCATGGCGCGGCGCGCCGGCGATGAACTCTTCTCTGTATTCCATCACCATCTTCACCGGCCGGCCGCTGCGCAGGGCGAGCAAATAACAAATCGGCTCGTCGATGGGCGCGCCCTTGCCGCCGAAATCGCCGCCGATGGTGACCGGATTGACGCGAATTTTTTCCTTGGGAATATCGAAGGCCGCCGCCATGCTTGACTTCAACCCCTGCGGCACCTTGCACGGCGACCACATCTGAATGCGCTCCTGCTCGTCGATCCAGACGAGGCAGCAATGGGGCTCGAGAAATCCCTGATGCACGCGCGGCACGGTGTAGGTGTTCTCGACGATGACATCGGCCTCGGCGAAACCAACCGCGACATCGCCGCGGCTAAACACATCCTGAACAAAAGCGTTGGTCGGCTCGTCGAACTGCTTGGGCAAGCCTTTATAGGAATTCATATCGGGGTGAACCAGCGGCGCACCGTCCTTTGCCGCTGCCACCGGATCGAACACCGCCGGCAGCTCTTCGTATTGGACCTCGATCAACTCCAACGCCGCATCGGCCTGCTCGAGAGTATCCGCCGCCACCGCTGCCACTCGCTCGCCGATAAAGCGCACCTTATCCTGAGCCAAGACGGGAATGTCCCGATAACGCCGGCCATAGAGAATGCCGCGCACGTCATTTCCCGTAAGTATCGCCCGCACCCCAGGCTCTTTCTCAGCGCGAGAAGTATCAACACGCAAGATCCGCGCATGGGCGTGGGGACTGCGCAACGTCTTTGCCCACAGCGTTCCTGGCAACAACACGTCCGATGTATAGCGCGCGTCGCCGGTGACTTTGGCGGTATTATCCGTGCGCGGAATCGATTGACCGATAACTTGATAGCTCATGAAAGCTCCTCTTAGAAAGTTGCAGTGATGGAGTACTGGAGTGATGGAGTGGTGGGTTCTCCGAAAACCAATACTCCATTACTCCACCACTCCAATTCTCATAGATATCCCTTTTTCTTGTAATACTGCATCGCCCCCGGATGGAGCGGCACGCGCAGCGGACATTTTTCCGTGCTGTGGCAGAGATTTCTCATATTGAGCGGCCGGTCGTCATCGACCGGAATGATTTTTTTTCGTTCGTCGATGGTTTCGATGGCCGCGTAGGCGACCCGGTTGGGCAACCATTTGTGCGTCACCAGCGCCCAGCCGCTGTAGTCGATGGTCAGGGCGTCTTCTTTTAATTGCTTGTAACGCTTCTTCGGCAGCATGGCGCGGCTGTAGCCCAGCGCTTCGAGTTTTTTCACGATCGCCGGCTCGATGGCAACGATTTCGTAGCCGTTGGCTAGCGCCAGATCCAGCCAGCCGCCGTCGGTGCTGACGCCTTCGTCGAAGATCGCCGTCAGCGAGCGTTTCTTGATCGCGCTCATGCGCTCCTGGGCAAATGGCCGGCCGCATTCTTGGACCCGTCCACCCCATTTCTTAATCTGCTCGAAAGAGAATCCGTAGAAACCGAGGATCGTCGCGATAGTGAAATAAGTCCCGTTGTCGACGCCGGACAAGCGGGTCGAGACATGCAGCGGGATTTTGCGCCGGACGATGTCAGCGATGGATTTGACGCCCAGATCCTTCGACACCACCAGGGCGATGCGGTCCCAGGAGGGGAAGCAGCCGAGCACCCGAAGCTCCATCTTCTGCTTGTAACAACCCTTGCCGCGATAGGCCATCGCCACCATCGCCGACGGATTGACGTAAGCGATGTCGACCCGGCGCATGCCGACTTCCAGCGGCGCGCGCATGCCGCCGTAAACATCGCCGTTAATGCCGATGCTAAACGGCAACGGCCCGGCATCCTTCTTTCCCGAGGTCAAAGAAATCTTCAACTGCGTCGCCAAAATATCGGAACACTTGCTAAACAGGCCGGCGGTAAGCTCAAGGCCGGTGATGCCGCGTATCTGCGGCGGCGCCAGATCGGTCATCATAGGAGTTCACCCCTCTTCATCGCGAGACGTTCTTACTTTCCATTTCTGTTTTCACCTCTTGGATTAGCTTCAGATTCAATACTTTGTCTTGGGCCAATTCGCCATCGATCTTGAGCGGTAATTTTATCTCATAATTAATGACGTTCTTGAGACCCTCAGCGCTCGGCACTCCGGGAATGCCCGCCGGCAGGGCGCGATTGTAGCGCTTGATACCGTCGATCAAAGCCGGCTTGGCAACGTTGCCGATGCGCAGCCGTTTGAGCGCGATCTCGGCGGCGTCCTCCGGATTGTCGCGTATGAACATTAAAACGCCAACCATGGCGCGCAGCCATCTTTTGACCTGCTCCGGATTGTCGCGCAATTTGCGATCGCTGGCGGCGAGGGCTTGAAACGGATAGGGAAACAGATCGCCGAGAAACGCCAGCTTGCGCAGCCCTTCCTTTACAGCGTAGATCACGGTGCCTGGATCGAGCATGGTCGCGTTGATCGTGCCGCTCTTGATCGCCAGAATGCGCCGGCCGGCATCCGCGCCCATGACGATGCGGGTGATATCGCTGGCGTTTAGACCGGCTTGTTCGACATAAGTTGTGATGAGC
>JBGTCC010000095.1:0-5025 GCA_041749055.1 Thermodesulfobacteriota bacterium
GCCTAGGCAATACCATGGACAATCGGGTGTATGGCAAGAAGGGCATCAAAAGCATCAAGGAAGTAAAGCGCATCGCCATCAGCCGCTTTGGCAGCAACGCCGATTTCGCCGCGCGCTTCCTGCTCCAGCGCGAGGGACTCCGGCCCGACACGGATGTCGCCTTGCTCCAATTCGGCAATCAATCGAACCGCATCGCCGCCGTCGAGACCAACAACGCCGACGCCGCCATGCTGACGCCGCCGATGACGCTGCAAGCGCGCAAACTGGGCATGACGTTGCTGCTCGATGCTTCAAAATTGAATATTCCCTACTCCAGCCTGTTTTTCGTGGCGCGCCGGCCTTACTTGACGAAGAGTCGGGCGGAGCTGGTCAACTTTACCAAGGCGATGATCGAAGGGGTCGCCCTTTATAAGTCCAACAAAGAATTCGCCATGAAGGTTTTGGCGAAGTACCTGAAAGTGCAAGACCGCGAGATCCTCGAAGAGAACTTTCGCGAATATGATTTTCCACTGAGGCCCTCTCCCACCCGCGAGTATTTCGAACTGCCGATTCAGGAAGTCGCCAAGAAGGACCCCAAGATACTCAAAGAAAACCCCGAGCGTTTCACCGACCTATCGTTGGTGAAAGAAATTGAAAGTAGCGGTTTCATCGACAAAATTTCCCAAGAATACCGAGTGAAATGACCTCCGGCAGCAACCGGAGGTCATTTCATCCCGAGCGAAGCGAAGGATCTCGAGCCAAAATCACTGAACCCACTTAAGGAGGACAAGCCATGGCAAGCTCAAGAGGCGCGACCCTGCTCGGCCCCGACAAACTCGAACTTCGAGAGTATCCGATTCCGGATATTCCCGCCGACGGCGGATTGTTGAAGGTCGAAATGGGCGGCGTGTGCGGCACCGACGTTAAATATCTCCACGGCAAGCTCAAGGTCGACTATCCGATCATACTCGGCCATGAAATTCTCGGCCGGATCGAAAAACTCGGCAAAAACGCCGCGACGATTCACCATGTCAAAGAAGGCGACCGCGTCATCCTCAAAGGCGCCCTCGGCTGCGGCCGCTGCGCCGACTGCCGGCGCAATAATCAACGTTTTTGCCGCCAACGCACCAATTACGGCGGCCGCACCAAGTGCGACCTGCCGCCCCATCTGTTCGGCGGCTTTGCCGATTATCTCTACCTGGCGCCGGATGTTCTTTGCACCAAAGTGAGCGAGTCGCTGTCCGCCGAAGCGGCGGCGCTGGTCGGCTCGGTAATGGCCAACGGTTTTCAATGGGCGATCCGCCGCGGCGGCGTCAAGATGGGCGACTATGTCCTCATCCAAGGACCGGGCCAACAAGGACTCTCCTGCACCTTCGCGTCCAAACATGCCGGCGCGGCGAAAATTTTTATCACCGGCATCGGCCGCGACAAGCCGAGGTTGGAATTGGCGAAAAAATTCGGCGCCACCCGCACGATCAATGTCGAGGAAGAAGATGTCGTCGAAGTGATCCGCAAGGAAACCAACGGCGAGTTGTGCGACGTCGTCATCGACGTGTCGGGCAATCCCAACGCGATCTTGAAGTCGGTGGATTGTCTGCACCGCCAATCGACCATGGTGCTCGGCGGTTTGACCGGCGACACCACTGTCACGCCGATGTTGATGGACAAGCTGGTGTGGAACGAAATCAAACTGCAAGGCTGCTTCACCGCCGACAACGACGCCACCGAAGCCGCGTTGCGCATCATTGAGGAGACCAAGTTTCCGGTCGAACAGATGGTCAGTCATGTCTTTCCATTGAAAGACATCGAACACTGCATCCGCGCCATCGGCGGCGAAGTGCCGGGCACCTTCCCGACCAAGGCCTTGATCAATCCGGCACTGGGGTGAGGGGGAATGGAGTGATGGAGTATTGGAGTAATGGAATGCTGGGCCCGAAGATTTCCGCTGCTCTTCCCAACACTCCATTACTCCATCACTCCAATACTCCTTCGCTACTCAGATGACTGCCGGATTGAAAGACCGAGTTGTCATTGTCACCGGCGGCGCCCACGGTATCGGCAAAGCCTACTGTAACGGCTTCGCCGGTGCCGGCGCCCGCGTCGTCATCGCCGACATCGACATGCCGGGCGCGGAAGCGGCAGCCAAGGAAATCGGCGCGCAGGCTTTGCCGATTCAGGTCGATGTGTCCAAGGAAGACGCGACCAAGAAAATGGCCGCGCAAGCCCTCGACGGCTTTGGCCGTATCGACGTGCTCATCAACAACGCCGCGGTTTTCTCTGTAGTGCCGATGAACCGCGGCAGGATTGAAACCATCGATCCGGACGAATGGGACAAGCTCATGGCGGTCAATCTGCGCGGCCTGTTTTTCTGCTGCCGCGCCGTCCTGCCAACCATGCGCGCGCAGAAATCCGGTAAGATTATCAATATTGCATCGGGCACCGTCTTCGCCGGCAGCCCTGGACGGATTCATTACGTTACTTCGAAGGCCGCCACCATCGGTTTCACGCGCACGCTGGCGCGCGAAGTCGGCGGCGATAATATCAACGTCAACTGCTTGGCCCCGGGCAACACGCTGTCGGAGGAACATCCCAGTGAAGATACGATTCGCTTGCGCGAGTCCTCCGCCGGCCTGCGCGCCCTCAAGCGCGTCCAAGTGCCGCATGACGTCGTCGGCGCCATGCTATTCCTCGCCTCGCCATTGAGCGATTTCATGACCGGCCAGACAGTGAATGTCGACGGCGGCATTTCCTTTCTATAATGTCACCGCGATTGGAACATTTGGAACGACTGGAGCGTTTGGAACGGAGTTTTTTATGAGTGCTACCTACCCGATCATCGACGCCGACGGTCATGTGCTGGAAAAAGACCGCGAGCTGCACGACTATCTCGGCGGCCGTTACAGCAGCGCGCCGCGCTTTGAAACCTACGCCTACTTTCCATCCCTCGACGGTTGGAACCGCGGCACCGGCGTTCCCGGCAAGGATCCGGAAACCCCGGCGCCGCGCTGGCTGCAGTTTCTCGACGAGCTTGGCGTTCACACCACCGTGCTCTATCCCACCGGCGGACTCGGCTTAGGATTGGTCCAAAATCCCGAGTGGGCCTGCGTGCTCGCACGCGCCTATAATTCCTGGCTCGCCGATCGCTTCATCAAGGAAAGTCCTCGTCTCAAAGGCGTGGCGCTCTTGCCGGTGCATGAACCGCTCGAAGCGGCGAAGGAATTGGAACGCGCCAAATCGTTGGGCCATGTCGCCGGATTATTACCGGCAGTCACCTGGTTGCACAAAGGTTACGGTCACAGCGACTTTGATCCGATCTATGCTGCGGCGGAGAAACTCGACATGCCGCTAACTATCCACGGCGCACCCAGCCGCGGCATGGGCTTCGATTTTTTCAATAAATTTTTGCACGTCCACACCCTCGAACATCCCTTCGCGATCTTGACCCAGTTCACCCACATGGTTTTCGAGGGCGTGTTCGTGCGCTTTCCGAAATTGCGCGTGGCCTTTCTCGAAGCCGGCTGCGGCTGGCTGCCCTACATGATGGACCGCATGGATGAGGAAATGGAGAAACCTTATCGGGTTCAAGCGCCATTGTTGAAGCAAAAGCCCAGCGAGCTGATCCGCAACGGCCAGATCTGGACCACCTGCGAGGTGGAAGAAAAGGCTTTGCCCTTCGTGATCCAGCAATTCAATCCGAAATGCCTGATGTGGCCGTCGGACTATCCGCATGAGCGCCTGCCCGACATGTTCAAACGCGACATCCCGGAGTTTCTCGAACGCGACGACATCAGCGAGGAGAACAAGAAAGCCATTCTGCACGACAACCCGGTGGATTTTTATCGGCTCAAGATTTGAAGAGAAGTGTATCTCCCCCAATGGCGCAAAGACGCTAAGGTGAGAATAAATGAATTCCGAACTTTGCGCCTTTGCGGGACAAATTCCGAAACGAACGGAGGACCATCATGCGTTTGAAAGATAAAGTGGCTATCGTCACCGGCGGCGGGGTCGGCATCGGTAAAGCTTACGCCCACGGACTAGCGAAAGAAGGCGCGAAAGTTGTCGTCGCCGACATTCAAGACGCCGAAGCGCAAAAAGTCGCCGCCAATATTAAAGCAGCGGGCGGCGAAGCGATTGCAGTGGCTGTCGACGTGACCTCATCGGAGAAAACCCAAGCGATGGCGGCTGCCGCGTTGAAGGAATATGGCCGCATCGACATCCTGGTCAACAACGCCGGCCTCTACTCAGCGCTTAAAAAGAAAGCGTTCATGGAAATCGATACCGACGAATGGGACCGGGTCATGGCGGTCAACGTCAAGGGACTTTTTCTTTGCGTCAAAGCCGTCTATCCCGCGATGAAGCAGCAGCAAAAAGGCAAGATCATCAATATCTCATCGGGCACGACCCAAACCGGCACGCCGTTTTTCCTCCATTACGTTTCATCCAAAGCCGGCGTCCTCGGTTTCACCCGGGCGCTGGCGCGGGAAGTCGGCGGCGACAATATTTGCGTGAACTCGATCATGCCCGGCCTGACCATCTCCAGCCCAAACCAGGAAGGCGTCACCAGCGCCGAACAACTCGCCGACCGCAGAAAACGCCGCGCTCTCCAGCGCGACCAATATCCGGCGGATCTAGTCGGCACGGTAATCTTTCTCGCCTCCGACGACAGCGACTTCATGACCGGCCAGTCCATCGGCGTCGACGGCGGCATGAATATGCACTGATTATCTGTAACGGTCAGATTGCGTCCATCATTCACGGTTCGATAGCCTCGCCGCATCGCAGGGCTGCGCGACGTATTGATCCACGATTATATGGGCGTCGATATCAAGGCGGTGTGGGAAATCACCCAGAAAGACCTGCCCGGTCTAAGAAGATCAATTCTGGCGATTTTGAAAGAGTTAGGAAGCGAATAACGATCTGTAATTTTTTTGCCGGCGAAAAACGCCATAGTCGCACTCGATAGGTTTTGCAAATTAGAAGTCTCACTGCTAATTTGCAAATCCATCGGAAGGGCTTCAACAACTGAGAAACGGTGGAGCCTGCCGA
>JBGTCC010000096.1:0-2807 GCA_041749055.1 Thermodesulfobacteriota bacterium
CCCACCGCATGTCCATTGATCGCCGCAATGATGATTTTCGGCGTGTTTTCCAAGCGCATCAGCACCTCATGGCCGTGCAGCGCGAAGTTGTTTTTGAAGCCGAGCGACTTGCTCGACAGCATATTGATATCGGCGCCGGCGGAGAAAAACTTCTCGACCTTGCCGGTGATGATGATGGCGTGGACATCGTCGTTGAAGCGGGCATCGAGAATCGCCGCGTCCAATTCTTTGAGTAGTTCCGTAGTGTAGCTGTTGACCGGCGGGCGGTTGATTTCCAACACCGCGATGCCGTTTTCAATGCGCGAATCGATCATTGCCATAACTGCCTCCTCATGCAAAATCAACTCAATGAATTAGCTGGCATGACCTCGTAAGTCAAGGCGCGTGCGCTGTCACGAAGCGGTTGGAAAGTGCGCACAACTATGACATCAGTAAGCGAAATCGGCAGAGCAAGGAACGACATTTGGCGAAAAAAGAATTACATGACGAGCGGCTGGAAAAAGGGCTTGCGGCGCTGCTATCGGCGGGGATGGCCATCGATGCGCCGACGTCGGCGAGCGTGGCGCAGCTTAAGAGCGCCCTCGGTAGCTCGGCGGAAGCCGATATTGCAGTGATATTTATGCTTGGCAAGATCGCCTCGCAGGAATCGTTAAATTTGCTTCGCGAGTGCGAAACGACTGCCACCGACAAGGATGTCAAGAAAGAAATCAAACGCGCGCTCTTCAAGCTCAGTCAAAAAGGTATTGCCGTGCCGCAGGCGCCGCCGGCCGAGAAAAAACCCGCGCCGCTGTTCGAGCCTGAATACCAAATCGAGGCCTATATGTCCGCCGTCGATGGCGGCGGCGGTAGGCTGGTTTGGATCGCCAAGCCGCAGCCAAAGCGCGGCCTGCAGGTGATCCAGGCGATGCTGCATGACCGCGACGGGCTCCTGCGTTTCGCCGGTGTGCAGATGAAGCGCAAAGAGCTGCGCGCCATGGCCGACGAGATCAAGCGGCAGCATGGCGTCAGCATGATCGCGGTGCCATGGGAATTCGCCGACAGGATAGTTTACGAAGGCTATGAAAAGGCCAAGGCGCGCGTCCAGAGCGGGCCAAGTGACCTCAACGACTTTCACGCGATTCGCTCGGTGATCGCCATGGGGAAGCCGAAAGCCGCGCCCCATCCGGTCTACCAAAAACTGGGTACTGAGGATTTTCGTGACGGTTCGTGGCGCGAGCAATCGCGCCGGTTGCTCGAAGAGCCGGAGCTGCGCTACTGGGTGATCGTCGATGAATGGGTGCAGGACTGCCTTGCGGCGCTGCATGAAGCGCAGTCGAGCCCGCTGGTGTTGAACCCCTTACAAAAGGAAGAACGGCTCGCCAGCGTCGTGCGCGACGCGGTCAAGACGCTTTGCGCCGGTGAAAACGGCCAAGCGTTCAAGCGGCGCATGGAAGACATGGCGCTCTATTTCGCCGAGACCGGCCGCATGGATCAGGCCAAGGTTTCACTCGCGGTGGCGCAGCAAGTCGGCGCAGGCGATCCCGGGCCGTTGGACGTTGCGTTTCTGACGGGACTCATGCAAAAGAGCTTCGTCTTTTTCATGTCGCAGCTGAAAGCGCAGCAGGAAGCCCAGCAGAAAGCCGAACAATCCTCGCTGATCATCAAGCCGTAGGCGCTGGCCTGCGTACGCACGCGCGCATCCTCCAAGACTTTCGCGACATTCATCTCTATCCGGCGATGAAAGTGATCTCCCGCGTGACCCGCGGCATCGACGCGAAAAATTGGGATCGCGCCGCCATCGCCGCCGCCTACGACTCTATCGCACCGATGTTCCATGGGCTGGACGATGAGTTAGCAGGTAAAGAGTTTCTTGCCGGCAGTTTCAGCATTGCCGATAGCGCATTGACGCCAGATATTCCCTGCCAAGACGAACTTGGCGTCGGCCGACCAGAAAAGTGTCCACGGCTTCGCGCTTGGGTCGAGGGGCTGATACAGCGGCGGAACAATTAGTCGATCGAAGATTACCTATCGCAGCATTGGCTGCACCGGTAACTTAGCGCGAAAAAGTTCACCTGATGGTCATAACCCACACTATGTTTCCTCTTGCTTAGGGACCTTTTTGATCGGCAGGGTTCCACTTTGCACCCAATCCCTCAGCGTTAGCGGAACAGATTTCTCGTGGCTGATCTTGCGATTGTCATTTCTTCGTTGTTGCTACCTTGGTGCGTCGCGATCCCCTGAGCTGCTTTTCTGGCACAGGGCTTGCGCTTGACTGCGGTCAATCTATCATCGAGGAGGTTTAATGAAATCTAAGTTTGCAGCAGTCACTCTTGCAACCGCATTGGCGATACCGTTGGCAATTGCGTCCCAAGGTGCCGCATCGGGTAAGGGGAATAGCAAATCGAGTAGAGACGGCGGGCCATCGACTAAACTTTATGCCAAGTTCGCCGCACCGGCATCGGGTGTGATACTTCCAGACGAGTTTAAGAGCCGGGTGAAATATCAAAGGAAGTCGAACAGCAAAGGGACCGAGGAGGGGATTGAGGCGAAAATCCTTCTTGCGGTGCCGGCGGATACCGCGTTGGATCCGCTCGTCGATACCACGGGTTTTCTGGTTAGGATTTTGACTGGAACGACAGAAAAGGGCAGCTGTGTGCTTCCTGTCAAAGCCATCGAACTGGAGTATCAATTGGGTGTTTTGAGTGAGTTCGACGTCAGATACGCCGCCAAGGTACAAGAAAAAACTCCGATTGCCGGTCCGCCATCGATAATTAAGAACCGCGTCGGCGATTGCTGGGTGACGACAGCCGTTGCTCCTGCGCTGCCCG
>JBGTCC010000097.1:0-5819 GCA_041749055.1 Thermodesulfobacteriota bacterium
TCGGTGATCGCGCCGGTGGTGCTATCGATTGCCTCCAGATCCGCCAAAAGAGTCTCGGCCCGTGCCAACGCCCGCGCTTCCGGCGCTTCCAACCAGGGAAAGTTTCTCACGTCGACAACACCGCTCGCTTTGAGCGTAAGAACAACCTCAGAAAGATCCAAACGCTTTACTTCGGCTAGTTCCTGGAATGGACGCGCCTCTTGCTCGTGAGCGGTCCACAAGCGCAGACAATGGCCGGGCGCGGTACGGCCGGCGCGGCCGGTTCTTTGGTCCGCCGCCGCCCGGCTAATTTTCTCAATGAGCAAAGTATTGATGCCGCGATAAGGATCGAAACGGGGAATCCGCGCCAAGCCGCTGTCGACAACCAGCCGCACGCCATCGATGGTCAACGAAGTTTCGGCGACGTTGGTGGCGACGACGATCTTGCGCCGCTCGTAACGCGCCACCGCCGCATCCTGATCGTGGGGCGCAAGCTCGCCATGCAACGGGAAGACGACAAACTCTTGACCGAACTTGTCGCGCGCCGCTTGTACCGTGCGGGCAATTTCGTATCCTCCTGGCATGAATATCAGCATGTCGCCGTCGGCATGGCCGCGCGCCAACCGCTGCGCCTCCCTAACCGCGAGCTGCCAAACCGGCCCATCGCCGGCCGGCTGCTTTAGATACTCGACATCGACAGGAAAGGTCCGGCCCTGGGACGCCAACACCGCGCAGGGTTGCAGGTACTCTTCTAACGCGCCGACATCCAAAGTCGCCGACATGACGATGATCATTAGATCGGGCCGCGTTGTTTCCTGTATTTGCCGCGCGCGCGCCAGGGAAATGTCACCGTAGAGATGGCGCTCGTGGAATTCGTCGAAGATCAGCGCGCTCACGCCTTTCAATTGGGGATCGGTTAACATCTGGCGCAAGAGAATCCCTTCAGTGACGTAGCAGATCCGCGTGGCCGCCGAGGCGACATTGTCCAAGCGCATCCGATAGCCCACCTCGCCGCCAAGTTTGACACCGCGCGCCTGCGCCACCCAGGACGCCAACAGGCGCGTCGCCAAGCGGCGCGGCTGCAACACCGTCACTTGGCCGGCGCCGAGCAAACCACCGTCGAGGAGCATCTGCGGCACCTGCGTCGACTTGCCCGAGCCGGTGGGCGCGGTCAGCACCAACCGTTTCTGTGCCGCCAAAGAATCACGCAGCCGTTGTTCAATCTCGAAGATCGGTAAATCGACGGTTCGCATAAATCAGGGAAACTTTAACATAATTGAACAACGGTTGCGGTCCAAGCCACCCGCTAGAAACGAATTTCTCTAGCGCCGTTTGTATATGTCAGATTATTACGGCAAGGAATACTGTCGAGAGTGCGAAGAATAGCGCAACGTCAGATCGTCGCCAATGGCAACACTCGATCACTTCGCTGCAATACCCATAAGAACCATGCGTAAACCAATCATCGCCGGCGTTGTCGTTCTATCCGGCCTAGTCATTCTCGCCGCGCTAAACATCAACTTTCTCGTCGAGCGCAACAAAAACTACTTGCTCGACCGCCTGGCCCGAACTCTCGGCCACGCTATTACTGCCGACAAAGTGGCGATCAGTTACCAACCCTTCGCCGTTCGTCTGACCAATCTCAACATCGCCGGCGCTGCCGCCGATGCGACGAGTCCGCTCGTCCTCGCTAAGGATAGCCAAATAAGGCTGCGGATTCTGCCTCTGCTCCTGGGCCAGGTCCAGCCCGATAAAATCACCCTGGACTCGCCCGTCATCACGATCGTTCGCGCCGCTGACGGGCGCTACAACTATGAGTCTCAAGCGAGAATTAAACAGCGCGCCAAGGAAAACAGCAGCCGAAGCGAAAATGTAGCCAACGGTCGCCAGTTATTTGCGATCTCAGCCCTGCAAGTTACCAATGGCACCCTGCGCTACCGCGATCTGAAGAACGGCGGTGATCTCATCGTGGCCCAGATTCAATTGACAGTGAGAGACGGCGCCACGGACGAAGCCATTGAGATCGACCTCGCCGCCGCCGTCATGACCGCCAAACCTAATTTGAAGTTTACGAGCCGCATCGGCCCCATCGCTGGAATTCGTGACTACCAAGATTATCCGATCGATGGCGCTCTCGACGCCCAACAGCTCGACCTAGGCAAAGTGAACCGCGCCCTGCCGCAGTTGCGCAGGGCTACGCCGAGACATCTGCGCTTTGACGGCATTTACGATATCAAGGATCTGAAGCTCAAAGGCACGTTGAACAACCTATCGCTCAAGGGCGCGGTGAGCGGCACGGATGCATCGTTTCGCTTCGAATAGCCAACTGCAGACCATCCGCGAACATAGCCCAGAGGTGGGAAGCCAAGCGAGCGGCCCCGCAAAATCCTACGGCCTAATTCTCCGCTCCGAGCGCGTCGCCAGCAAAGCTTTACAGAGAAACTACAATTTCGAGCCCGGCACTTATCGCCTCGCCAACCGGCCCTTTGTCGCGATCAACTCGGTCGGTCTATCGAAAGAACTGTTGGAAAGCGACTTGTTCGGACACGAGCAGAGCGAGTTTACCGGTGCGGGCATATTCAATAGTCATCTATTGACATATTAAAACATCTAAATTAGCCTAATTCGTATGCGTACAACACTTGACATACCCTCAGAATTGATTGAGGAAGCACAGAAACTGCTGGGATTTAAATCGAAAACCGACACGGTCATCGTTTCGCTCCGAGACCTGATTCGCCGCCGTCGAATCGAGGAACTCAAGACCCTGATGGGCACGGTTCAGCTCGATATCGACCTGCCAAAATCACGTAGACGTCCCAAAAGAAAATCCGCGGCATGATCGTCGTCGATACTTCGGTCTGGGTCAACGCATTTCGCGACCACAAAAACCCCGAAGCCCGCCACTTAAGCGAATTGCTAGATCGCGATGCGGTCGCAATCGCTATTCCGATACGTATCGAGCTACTTTCCGGCGCTCGCCGCTCGGAGCAACCGCGCTTGAGTCGAACTCTTTCGGCCCTCCCCACCTTTTATCCGAATGACACGACCTGGCGCCGGATTGAAGGCTGGCTCGGGACGATCAAGAACGCAGGCGACGGGTTCGGCGTCGGGGATTTATTGATTGCAGGGATTGGCGCGGAAAATCATGCGGCAATTTGGTCGTTAGACGGCGATTTCGCACGGATGGCGAAACTCAAACTCATCGAGCTTTATCGCCCTTAGCTTGATCCGGATCGAGCAGCCGTTTTACACGACACTTACGTTCGCTCCAACGCCGCCGCCAGATCGGCGATAAGGTCCGCCGTGTCCTCGATACCGACGGAATAGCGGATCAGATTATCTTTGATACCGACCATCAAGCGCTCTTCCGTGCTGAGCTCGTAAAAGCTCATCAGCGCCGGCTGCTCGATCAAACTCTCGACGCCGCCAAGCGATGGCGCGATTTGCGGGATGCGGCAGCCATCGACGACCCGTGAAGTCGCGTCGAGATCGCCTTTGAATTCGAAGGACACCACGCCGCCGAAGCCGCGCATTTGCCGGCGCGCGATGGCGTGCTCGGGATGGCTCGGCAAACCGGCGTAATGCACCGCGGCGATTTTTCCATGGCCGGCGAGAAATTCCGCCAAGCCTTGGGCATTGGCATTTTGCCGCTCGATGCGCAGGCCGAAGGTTTTCAAACCGCGTACAAGTAAATAGGCCGCCAACGGATCGATGATCGCGCCGGTGACATGCTGCAAAGAGCGAATGCCGTCAACTAATTCTTCGGACCCGAGCACGGCACCGGCGAGCAAATCGTTGTGACCGCCCAAATATTTGGTCGCCGAGTGCAGCACCAGATCGATGCCGAACTCTAGAGGGCGCTGGTTGAACGGCGTGGCGAAGGTCGCATCGATCAAAGTTTTCACCCGATGGCGCTTGCCGATGTCGGCGAAGCGTTCCATATCGACGATGCGGTTGTAAGGATTGGTCGGCGACTCGCTGACCAAAAGCCGCGTCGTCGGCCGGATCGCTTCCTCGATCGCTTGGTAATCGCCCGCCGGCACCACCGAGACTTCGATGCCGTAGCGATGCAAAGTCTGGGTTAGAAACTGCCGGGTGCGCCGGTACGAGTCATCAGTCACGACGACGTGGGAATTATGCGACAGCACCGCGTACAGAGCGGTGGTCACCGCCGCCATGCCGCTGGAAAACAGCAAACAGTCCGCCGCGCCTTCCAATGACGCCAGTTTTTGCTCGGCGATGCGCTGGGTCGGATTGCCGTAGCGGCCATACTCTTCGCGCTCGATCTTGCGCTGAAAGTGGTCATGCAGTTCCTGAGTATCGGCGAAGGTGTAGGTCGCGGTTTGCACGATCGGCGTGGCTAACGAATTACCGAGCTTGGGCCGCGGCTCGCCGCCATGCACCGCCAAGGTGCTAAATCCCAGCGGTCCGCCCGCTGAATTCTTACTGGGAAAATTCTTGGTCATGTTAACTCGCCTGTAAATATTAACTATCCAACAATCGCACCCGTTCGACGTAGCGCGAGATCGCGTCGCTGATCTTCTTTGGATCGGCACTCACCTGCACCGGCTGGTTCGCTTGGGATGCTTTGATCCCCGGCAGCGCTCCCGAATGATAAGCGATCTTTTGATCGGCGAACTTGAGTCCATGGGCGGTCGAGATCACCACCACCCGCTCGTGGCCGCGGATGATCTTCTTGTCGACCAACTTGCGCAACGCCGCCAACGCCACGCCGGTGTGCGGGCAATTGAACATACCCGTGCGGTCGGCGCGGGCGACCTCCTCGGACAGCTCCTGCTCCGACGCCTGCTCGACCACACCGTGGAAACGTTGCAGCGTCGCAATCGCCTTGCGGATGCTCACCGGATTGCCGATTTGAATCGCGCTCGCCAAAGTCTTCTTCGCCGTCACCGGTTCGAAATGTTCGAAGTTTTTCAGATACGAAAGATAGAGCGGATTGGCGTGCTCCGCCTGGGCGACGCAAATGCGCGGCAGCTTCGAGATCAAGCCGAGATCGTACATCATCAAGAAGCCTTTGCCGAAAGCGCTGACGTTGCCCAAGTTACCGCCTGGCAGAACCACCCAATCCGGCACTTCCCAGTCGAACTGTTGGACGATTTCCAAAGAAATAGTTTTCTGCCCTTCGATGCGCAGGCTGTTCATCGAGTTGGCCAGATACAGGCGCTTTTGCTGGGTGACTTCCTGCACCGCCGCCATGCAACCGTCGAAATCGGTATCGAGGGACAGCACCAATGCACCGTTGGCAAGCGGCTGCACCAGCTGCGCCGGGGAGACTTTATCACGCGGCAAAAACACCACGGTGGGAATGCCGGCAGCGGCGCCGTAGGCCGCCAGCGCCGCCGAGGTATCGCCGGTGGACGCGCAAGCCACCGCGTCGATCGGTTCGCCATTGGCGATCATCTGCTGGACCACCGACACCAGCACCGTCATGCCGAGATCTTTGAACGACCCGGTGTGGGAATTGCCGCACTGCTTGATCCAGAGGTCCTCGACGTGGAGCTGCTTGCCGTAGCGATCCGCCCAGAGGAGGTTCGAGCTCCCCTCGTACATCGACACGATGTTCTCGTTGTCGATGAACGGCGCCACCCACTCCTTCTTTCCCCACACGCCGGAGCCGTAGGGATAGACGTTGCGGCGGTACCGATCGTCGAAGAGCTGCATCCAGGCGGCGGGCGCGCAGGTCTTCAGCGCATCGACGTCGTGCTGCACCTCGAGCAGATCGCCGCACGAGGGGCAGCGGTAGATGATCTCGAGCAGCGAGTACTGCCCGGAACAGCCGTTGATGCACTGGAACCACGCGTTGTAGCTCATGATCC
>JBGTCC010000098.1:0-3908 GCA_041749055.1 Thermodesulfobacteriota bacterium
GAGCATCTTGCCGTTGCCGTCGAAAAGGCAAAACTCTTTCGTGAGGCGGAAAAGAAGGCGCAGCAACTGTCCGTGCTAAACACGATCGGAGCGGCGGTAAACCGATCCCTGAATCTCGACCTGGTTCTCCACGCGGCCATCGACAAAATGATCGAAACTCTAAATTTCGACGCGTCTTGGATTTACATCGTCGATCCGTCGCGAGAGCAACTGGAGCTGAGAGCATTCAAAGGGCTCGACGAACAGAGCGCGAGGAGGCTAGATCAACGGGAGTCCTCGGCAAGACTGAATGAGAAGATTTTGACTACCGGAGAACGATTGATTTTAGAGGAATCTGAGAATGAAACTGAACAAAATCAACCCGGCTCCCGAAACGGACTGGGCCCCGGGCAATTTGCCAGTACGGCCGGCTTTCCGATCAAGGCCAAAGAAAAAGTCAGCGGAGTTCTACACCTAGCCAACAAAGTGAAACGTCACTTGGCTACCGACGAATTGCAGCTGATCGCGTCCATAGCGCAGGAAATCGGCGTTGCCGCGGACAACGCTCAGCTTTTCGAACAGGTAAACTCGAAAACTCAAGAACTCAGCCTAATCAACAAAGAATTAGATGACGCGAACCGGGCCAAATCGGAATTCATCTCAGCCATGTCCCATGAACTGCGGACCCCGCTGAATGTGATCATGGGCAACGCGGAGCTAACCGGCGACGGCTTTTGGGGCAAGGTTAATGCTGAACAAATAAAGTCGATGGGAAAGATCCGCCATCACGCCCAATTCTTGCTCAAGTTAGTCAATGACGTATTGGCGCTGTCGCGACTGGACGCAAAGAAAATGTCTTTGGAACTTTCCACCGTCGATATCGACGCAGTCGTCGCGCATGTGCAAGGTCATGTCGAGCAGCTTAACCGCTCGAAGGGCCTGGACGTTTGCTGGGAGGTCGATCGGAATCTTCCTGACATCGTCACTGACGAAACCAAACTCGAAGAAATTTTACAAAACCTTCTCGGCAATGCCTTTAAGTTTACTCCGCGCGGTCAGATCATCGTGCGGGTTAAGAACGTTCAGGCAGAGAAACTTATTGAATTTTGCGTCGCCGATACCGGCGTCGGCATCGAAACACAGGATCTGGAAAGGATCTTTAGCGCTTTTGAGCAGATCCGCGAGGCCCACACCGGAGAGTTTAACGGCGTAGGCCTCGGGTTAAGCATCGTGAAAAACTATCTTGGTCTGATGCAAGGCGATATTCGCGTCGAAAGCCGCCCCGGTGAAGGCTCGAAGTTCACTTTTACAGTACCCCATTCGCTGCCTATCCCTTCCTGAGTCCGTGACTTCCGTGCGCATCAACGCATTGAAATACAGTCAAAGGCTAAAGACTGCATAAACAAGAAGGCCCAGGTAGGTTACCCAGGCCTCCCGATTTCACCCAAATTGGACCACTAACAGCGTTTGTTCACGCCCCCAAACCAAACGCCTTGGTCGGGTTGTCCCACAAAATCTTAGTGCGCGAAGCGCGAGAGATTTTGTCGTTGCCGCTGATCGCGCCGACGGTCTTGTCGGGGAACTTGTCGATGGCGTCGCTGTGCGGGTAATCCGTCGCGATCATCAAGTAGTCATCGCCGACATGTTCGCAGAACACCGGCGCCAGCTCCTCGCCGGCTTCGCAGCTGACCCAGCAGTTTTTCTTGAAGTAATAGCTCGGCGTTTCTTTAGTAATCTTCGCCGAGCCATGGGACTCATGCTCCCAATGCTCGTCCATGCGCTCGAGCCAGAACGGCACCCAGCCGCAGCCCGATTCGAGATGGGCGACTTTGAGTTTGGGAAACTTTTCCAGCACGCCATCAGCACAGAAGTTCAAACAGGACAGCATCTGTTCGAGCGGATGGCAGGCGACATGGCGGCCAAACTCGCTGTATCGATCGTTGCCGGCTTGCGGCAATATCGTCCGCGCGCCTTCGTGGACACAGATCGTCACGCCCAACTCGGAGCAGATATCGTAGATCGGATCATAGTCCGGGCTGGAAAACGTCCGGCCGCAGAATTTGTTCGGGCGCCAGAAGATGCCGACCAACCCCAATTTCTCCCGCGCGTATCTCACTTCCGCGGCAGCGAGCTTCGGGTCTTGCAGCGGGATTAACATGACGCCGTAGAGCCGCTTGCGGTCGTAATCGCAGTAGTCCGCCAGCCAGGTGTTATAGGCCCGGCAAATCGCCGCGCTCAGTTCGGGATCGATGTCGTCGCGCCACATGATGTACAGACCGATGGTCGGAAACAGCACCGAAACATCGATGCCTTCGCGTTCCATGTCGCGGATATTGGAAGCGGGATCGAATTTGTTGGCGTAAGCATCGGCGAAACAGTCGCGCCAGCGCTTGGACGATGAAAAGATATAGCCGTGATCCTCCATGATCCTGCCCGGACGGGTCGCCGAGTCGGAGACCGGCTTGCCGTCGACCTCGCGGACGGTCTGGTTCGGACCGGCCAAGCGCACCCGGCTCTTAAATTTTTCCGGCAGGTATCTTTGATACAAATCGGTCGGCTCCAGGATATGCCGGTCGGCGTCGATGACTTTGAATCCATCCTTCATTTTCAGCTTTCCTCCGCTACAAGTTGATTTTAATTTGCAAACCAGTATCTACCGTCTAAATAGATCAAACCGGCGCTAGCGGCAAGCCCTACCCAACACTTGCGCCTGCCCTGAATGCTCACGGAATCTCCCACCCGCCCCCCAACGCCTTGTAGAGCGCGACCAGATTGGCGGCTAAACTAGCTTCGCTGAGGGCCAAATCGCTATCCGATGCATAAAGACTACGCTGAGCATCTAAGACGTTCAGAAAAGCCACCAGTCCATTGGTATATAAATCCTCGGCAATAGCCACGGCACGGCGATTGGAACTCGCAGCTTCGAGCAACGAGCGATAGCGGGTATGCTCTTTGCTGTAGTTGACCAGCGCGCTTTCGACATCGGCGAGCCCGGTCAAGACCGATTTTTCATATAGCCGGAGCGCTTGTTCTTGCTGGGCGTTGCGAATCTCAATATTGGCGCGAATCTTTCCCGCATCAAACACCGGCCAGGTAATCGTCGGGCCAATGGACCAGTAGCGGCTCCGGCCCACCAACCAGTCGCTGGCGCTAATGCTCTGTAAGCCCAAGTTGCCGGTCAATGAAAACTTGGGATAGAGGTCGGCGGTGGCCGCGCCTACCTGCGCCGTAGCGACAGCCAATTGGCGTTCGGCACGGCGAATGTCCGGACGGCGGCGCAACAGTTCAACCGGCATGCCCACTTGCGCTTGAGGCGGCAGCGCGGGAATCAGCGCGGGCTGCGCTAGTTCATTCCGTAACAATCCCGGCTGAGCGCCCAAAAGCACGTCAAGGCGATAGACCGTTGTTGTCAGAGCGCCTTCCAGCGTGGGGATTTGCGCCGCGGTAGTCTCCGCTTGCCCCTCCGCTTGGGCGACATCCAGATCGCCCGCTAACCCGGCATCGAATCGTACCTTGGTCAAACTCAAAAAATCTTGCTGCGCCCTTAAGTTGTCTTGCGCGACCGCCAGCCGGCGCTGCAAAGCGCGCACGTCGATATAATTTTTCGCGACGTCGCCGAGTAATGTCACCAGCACGGCGCGGCGGTCTTCCACCGCCGCGTCGACTGTCGCCTGGGCCGCTTCAACGCGCCGCCGCGTGCCGCCAAAAACGTCGACTTCCCAACTCGAATCAAAACCGGTCCTAAAGAGATCTTGTTCCAGCCTGCCGCCCCCTTGTGGCGCCACCTTCCCCGCCGCAAAGGCATTTTCACTACTGCGGCTGCGGCCGTAGGAGACGGCGCCGTCCAGCGTCGGCCATAGCTCGGCCGCGCTGGCACCGAGCGCGGCGCGGGCTTCACGAATGCGCGCTTGAGCAACGGCAAGGTCGAG
>JBGTCC010000099.1:0-3571 GCA_041749055.1 Thermodesulfobacteriota bacterium
AGCCTGGCGCGGCCGGGAGGCAACGTCACGGGGTTTTCGAGTTTAGGTGAGCTAAATACCAAAAGGCTGGAGGTACTCAAGGATGCAGTCCCAAAGCTCGCCGGTGTTGGACTTCTGTGGGCGTCGGGAGGCGGCTTAGGAATTAAGCTCCAAGTGAATGAGATCAGGCCTGCGGCCTTGGCGCTAAAACTGAAATTGGAGGAGATCGAGACTCAATTCGACGCCAAAGGTTTAGAGAGCGCCTTTCAAACCGCAAAGCAGAAGCAGGTGGGCGCGATTATGACGTCCCTCTCTCCCCCTTTTTTTGGCGAAAGAAAGCGGATCGTCGAGCTTGCCGGCAAATACCGGTTGCCGGCTATTTACTATTCGAAGGAGTTTGTCGATGAGGGCGGCCTCATGTCCTATGGGGTAGACTACCCTGACCTCTATCGGCGCACGGCGGTTTACGTGGACAAGATTTTGAGAGGCGCCAAGCCGGCTGATTTGCCGGTGCAGCAGGCGACCAAGTTCGAGTTTATCATCAACCTGAAGGCAGCGAAGCAGATCGGACTGATACTCTCGCCGGAGTTTCTCTCGCGGGCGAATAAAGTTATAAAGTAGCCAATCGGCATGAGACAACAGTTATGGGTAGGGGCGGACCTATGTGTCCGCCCGTTCTGAGGGCCGACACGCAGGTCGGCCCCTACGAGCATGTGACGATCGAAAAACCAAAATCTAACATAGCAATTGGAGGACACTGTGGCTTATCGCACCATCGGTAAAACATTACCCCGAGTCGAGGGGTACGGCAAAGTAACTGGGCAGACTCAGTATGCGGCGGATTTGCCGTTTGAAGGGCTGCTGTGGGCGAAGGTTTTGCGCGCGTCCGTTGCTCACGCGCGTATTGTCAAAGTCGATACTTCGAAGGCCAAGGCGTTGAAGGGCGTGCGCGCGGTGCTTACCGGCGCGGACGTGAAAGACATCTTCGTCGGCACGCGGGTGAAAGACCAGCCGGTGTTGGCTTATGACAAGGTGCGCATGGGCGGCGACGCCATCGCGGCGGTGGCGGCGGACAGCGAGGCGATTGCCGATGAGGCGATCGGCTTGATCGACGTTGACTATGAAGAGCTGCCCTACGTCGACGATCCGGTGGAAGCGCTGAAGCCGAGCGCGCCGCTGATCCATGAGGATCGCAACAAATATAAAAACACGCCGAAGTTGCCGGAAGGGATGTCGGGCCATAATCTGCAATCCTACGTGCGCTGGAAGAACGGCGATGTCGAGGCCGGCTTTGCGCAGGCGGCGCGGGTTTTCGAACATACCTTTCGCACGCCGCTGTCGCATCATGGCTACCTCGAGCCGTGCGCCTGCACGGTGCAGGTTCACGCCAATGGTCAGGTTGAAGTCTGGGCGTCGAACAAGGGGCCTTGGGGCTTGCGCGAGCAGATGGCCGAAGATTTCGGCGTGCCACAGGATAAGATCAAAGTTCACATCGTCCACGTCGGCGGCGATTTCGGCGCCAAGGCGTCATTGATCGACGTGCCGATCGCTTATTACTTAGCCAAAGCGGTCGCCGGCAAGCCGGTGAAGTTGGTGCTCGACTATAGCGAAGAAATTCTTATCGGCGGCCACCGCCATCCCTCGGTGATCACGGTGAAGAGCGGTGTCGCCGCGGACGGCACACTGCTGGCGGTCAAAAGCGATATTTACTTCAGCGGCGGCGCTTACGGCTCGCAGAAGGCCAATCCGCAAGTAACCGTGCTGGGCGGGCGGCGCCTGGCCAGTATGTACCGCTGTCCGGCGATCGACGTGCAGACTTTCTGTTCGTACACCAATCAAGTGCCCTGCACCCAGACGCGCACGCCGGGGAGTCCACAAGTCGTCTTCGCCTTCGAATCGCATATGGACATCATCGCCAAGGAGATGGGCATCGATGCCCTGGAGCTGCGGCGCAAGAATATTTTGCACGACGGCGATGCCAATCCCATGGGAGAAAAGTGGAATCACATTCTCATGGGCGAAGTATTGGAACGCATCGTCAAAACCTCCGGTTGGAAGAAAGGCGGCGCCAAGAAAAATCGCGGCTGGGGCATGGCGCTCTACGATCGCGGTACGCCGGAAGGCAAGGCGAGTTCGGCCTTGACGCTTGAGGCTGACGGCCAAGTGAATATTCTCACCGGCGTGCCCGACGTCGGACCGGGCTATTACACGGTCAGCCAGCAGATGGTTTGCGAGGCCCTCGGCTTGCCACCGGAAAAAGTCGGGGTGGTTTTCAAAGATACCGACAGCTTGCCCTTCGATCCCGGCACCGGTGGCAGCAAGCAAACCAACACTTCCGGCCACGCGGTCAACCAGTCGGCGCAGGAAGTGCGCGCCAAGTTAGTCGCCCTGGCGGCGCAGGAGTTGGGCTGCCAGCCCGAGGAAATTCAGCAACAGGGCGGCAAACTCACGGCGCCGAATAAGAAGTCGACGACGACGGAGAACATGATCAAGCTCGCGGTAAAAGAAAATGGCGGCCCGGTGTTTCATCTGACGAACTATGTCCCGAAGGATATGCCGAAAGTCACCGGCTTCGCCGCTCAAGTGGCTGAGGTTGAAGTCGATCCGACCACCGGCGGAGTAAAGGTGTTAAGTTTGACCACGGCGCACGACACCGGCACGGTGCTCAATCATCTGACGCTCACCGGCCAGATCGAGGGCGGCATCATCACCGGTTTTGGCTTTGCGACCATGGAAGAGAATCCGCTAGTGGACGGCAAGATCGCGACCTTGAACCTCGGCGAAGCGAAGCTGCCGTGCATCGCCGACGTGCCGCCCTTGAAAACCGTCTTGGTCGAAAGCCCGACGGGGCCGACGCCCTATGGAGGCAAAGCGATCGCGGAGAATCCCAACGTGCCGACCGCGGCGGCGATCGCCAACGCCATAGCCGACGCCTGCGGCGTAAGAATGTTCGAGTTGCCGCTTAGTGCCGAGAAAATTTACTGGGCGATGAATCGGAAAGAATAGCCGCAACCGAAGATTTTGGATTATCTCGCGCCAAGCCCGAAAAGCGCGCAAAGTTCGGAAACTTTTATTTCTTACCTTTGCGTACTTTGTGCGAGTCATTTTCAACGGCCTACGATTGCGGGGTTAGTGAAATTCCATGGCTCTCCTCATCAGTAACCAGGATATCGAGCAGGTAATCGACATGAAGACCTGCCTCGACGCCATCGAGGAGGGAATCAAAGAGTATTATCGCGGCGATGCTATCTGCCGGCCGAGGATTGACGTTTGGGCGCCGTCGGGCGATCCAAACGGCTATTACCAGTGGGGCTCGATGGAAGGGACGAGCCGGCGCTATGGGGTCTTTGCCACTCGGATAAAATCCGACATCGCCTATTGGTCGACTAGCGCTAGCGGTGTCAAAACCCAGGAGAAGTATTGCCAACGGCCAGGGCTGTTCTGCGGCTTGATCCTGCTATTCAGCACCGAGAACGGCGAACCGCTGGCGATCATGAATGACGGCTACTTGCAGCACTTGCGAGTCGGCGCTACCGCCGGCATTGCCGCCAAATATTTATCCTGCGCGGAGGCCGACACTGTCGGCATGATC
>JBGTCC010000100.1:0-11725 GCA_041749055.1 Thermodesulfobacteriota bacterium
TTGCAGCGAAAATTTTCCGACTGGCCATCTCCGATAACCGCCTGCCGAGTCCGGCTCACCGCACCGCCGGTCCAGCCGGCAATCGGTGTCGCCGTGTCCATCGGCGTTTCCTTCAGATCGTTAATTTTGAGTACATGCATGTTCGCCTCCTTAAGATCGCAATCGAATATCCGCCCGTTCGTAATCAATCATCCGAATCTGCTGGGCGTATGGCATACGCCCGTCTTCATATCGCCACAACTACACCGCCCGCGGCGAACGGGTCAAGACCGTCGCAGCGTTATCATGGTTCGTGCTCGTAATCATGCCCCAGTGCGGCTGTTGACACACAGGCCTTTGCGCGGCTATTAGGAATCTCGCCTGAGAGGACGCCAATGCATCGTCAAAATCACCCGCACAGTTCGATCGTGGGATTGATCCTATCCGCCTTATTCTTGAGCACCTTTATCACGCCGCTAACCTTGGCCGCCGAGAAGATCCGCATGTCGGTCTCCGGCAGCTACAACATGATCTTTCTCGCCGCCGGCGTGGCGCAACATCGGGGATTCTTCAAAGACGAGGGACTCGACGCGGATATCGTTGTGATGGGTGCCGCGCCTTCCATCGCTGCGCTCTCGAACGGGGATATCGATTTCACGTTGCTAACCGGCACGGTCATCAGAGCGGCTATCCGCGGGTTGCCCGTGCGGCTGGTAGCCGGGCTCATGACGGGTTCGCCGCATGTATTGCTGGCGCGCCAAGAGATCAAGTCCGTCAAAGACTTAAGCGGCAAGAAAGTCGGCCTCGCCGGCTTCGGCGACGCGACCCATGTTTTGGCCAGAATCATCCTCGCTCGTAACGGTGTCGATCCGGACAAAGAGATACAATTCGTGCCCCTCGGCTCCGACTCCGGCCGCTTTGCGGGATTGCAACAAAAGTTGGCAGACGCGGTAATTACCTCGCCGCCGTGGGACTTCGAGGGCAAAAAACTTGGTTACAATATTCTGGCGCGAGCCTACGATTATGTGAACTACCCGCTCTCCGGTGTTGGAGTGAACGTGAAAGCGATTCAGCAAAACCGCGAGCAGATAAAGAAAACCGTCAGAGCGTTGATTAAGGCCAGCCGCTTCATCCGCGACAACCGGGAAGAAGCCGTGAAAGTCTTGATGGCTTGGGGCAAGGCCAAACCGGAACACGCCTATGCCGCTTACGATTCTACGGTGAAAGTGATCAGCTACGACGGCGGCATCCCGGAAGATGGGCTAAAACTGTTAATCGATCAGGCCAAGAGCGATGTCAAGGTGACGCGCGACTTGCCACACAGCGAAATCGCTGACTTCAGCATTCTAAGAGAAGTGCAGAAGGAATTGGGGGTGCGGTAATCGAATGGATGGATAAATCAAATCACGCGCGTATACCCTGACATGATCACCAACACCATCCGCGTCCTGTCGCTGATCCCGCCGATGACGCAGCTCAACACGCCTTATCCGTCGACGGCTTACCTCACCGGCTTTCTACGCTCGCGGGGCGTCGACGCGGTACAAGAGGATCTGGCACTCGCTCTAGTCTTGAAACTTTTTTCCACCGAGGGACTTTTAGCGATCCGCGAATGCAGCGAGGCGATGCCGAAGCGCAAGCGCTCGCCGATCGTCAATCGATTTCACCGGCAATCTAATCTCTATCTCTCGACAATCACGCCGACTATCGCATTCTTACAAGGCCGCGATCCGACCCTGGCGCACCGCATCTGTGGGCGGCAGTTTCTCCCGGAAGGGCCGCGCTTCAAGCCGATCGATTTCAATCTCGAACAAGATGGCGACGACCCTTTGGCCTGGGCTTTCGGCACGCTCGGAGTGCAAGACCGCGCGCGCCACCTGGCGACTCTGTATCTCGACGACATCGCCGACGTGCTGCGTGACGCGGTGGACCCGCGTTTTGAGTTTGTCCGCTACGCCGAATCCCTGGCGCAAAGCCAACCCACGTTTGATCCTCTCGCCGAAGCGCTGGCGGCGCCGCTCAACCTCGTGGACCGCACGCTGCGCGACTTAACATTGGACGCGCTAGCGCGCCACTCGCCGAGTTTAGTCCTACTCTCAGTGCCGTTCCCGGGATCGGTGTACGCCGCTTTCCGCATCGCCCAGACGATCAAGGCGCACCACTCGTCGATCATCACCGCCCTCGGCGGCGGCTTTGTCAACACCGAGCTGCGCGAGTTAAGCGATCCGCGGGTGTTCGACTATTTCGACTACATCACCTTAGATGACGGCGAGCGTCCGCTTTTAGCGTTACTCGAACACCTGCGTGGCGATCGACCTGAAAGTAAATTGGTACGCACCGTTCTTCGCACTACCGTTAATTCCGCAGTCCGCTACATCGACAGCCATGAGCCCGACATGCCCTTCGCTGAAGTCGGGACGCCGACTTGGGATGGGCTGCCGCTGAACGGCTATTTGTCGCTTCTCGACATGCTCAACCCGATGCACCGCCTGTGGTCCGACGGCCGTTGGAACAAGCTCACGGTTGCCCATGGTTGTTACTGGAAGAAGTGCAGCTTCTGCGACGTCAGTCTCGACTACATATCGCGCTACGACGACATCGCCGCCGCGACCCTGGCCGACCGGATCGAGACGGTCGTTGCCGAAACCCAACAGACGGGGTTTCATTTCGTCGACGAAGCCGCTCCACCGAAGGCGTTGAAAGCGCTCGCCGGCGAGATCAAGAAACGCAAGCTGGCGATTTCATGGTGGGGCAATATCCGCTTCGAGAAGTCTTTCAGCCCGGAGCTCTGCCAAGAACTCGCTGCCAGCGGCTGCATCGCGATCTCCGGCGGGCTTGAGGTCGCTTCCGACCGCCTGCTCAACTTGATGAAGAAGGGCGTCACAGTCGAACAAGTCGCCAGAGTGACGCGAGCGTTCTCTGACGCCGGAATCTTGGTCCACGCCTATTTGATGTACGGCTTCCCGACCCAAACCGTGCAAGACACGGTCGACGCTCTCGAATATGTCCGGCAGCTGTTCGAAGCCGGCTGCATCCAGTCCGGCTTCTTCCACCGCTTCACCTGCACGGTCCACTCACCCGTCGGCAAGCACCCTGAACAATACGGCGTCACACTCATGCCCTTGCCGAGAATAACTTTCGCGAAAAACGATATCGCCTTCATCGACCCCACCGGCGTCGACCACGACGCTCTCGGTATCGCCCTCAACAAAGCGCTTTACAATTACATGCATGGCATCGGTCTCGACGCCGATGTGCGGAGCTGGTTTATCGGCCGAGTGCCGCGGACCAAGGTGCCGCGCGGGTACATCACAAGGGCGCTCGGCGCGTCCCGTTCGAATACTTGAATCCCTGGGTTACCGGTTGCTCGACCAAGGCGGAAAGTGTGAGAAAAAGACTTCATAAAAAAGCTAATCAGTGAAGGTCACTAGTTCGTGGAGGTCGGAGTTGAATTGATCGAAACAAACGAAGGCTGGTCGCCATACGTGTAATTTCAGGACGCCTGCAAATTTGATGCGGTACGCGCTGCGTTGCGGTGATCTTAAGAGCGCAATGCGATTAGCCCGCGTGTTTACTCTCACACCGGTGGCAGATCGAGAAAAAGAAGGGCGGGTTTAAAACCCGCGCCTACGAGGCCTGATTTTCGGATAAGCCGGTCGAGTTAGTTCGCCCACCCGCTCTCAGAAACCACCACGCGATTCCCTTCCGGATCGTCAAACTGGATCTGCCCTTGGGCGCCATCCGAAACCTTCACACCACCATCCTGCAAACGATTTTTGACGCCGGCAAGGTCGCCGACCTGAATGCCGAAAAACTGCACGCCGCCCTTGGGACGCACTTGCGACTTGGTCAACATCAGCGTCATCGTGCCGTCGCTCAGGCGAATGTTGCCTTCGCCATCGCGGTCAACCGTGTCTAACTCGAATTGCTGCTTGTAGAACTCGCAAGCTTCGTCTGGATTGGCCACCTGCACGGCGAGCAAACGCACGCCGGGAAGCTTCTTTTCTTCCCTACCGAGATAACCGCGCGACGAAAGATCGACGTTGTTGCCCCAGGGATCGATGAAACGCACTTCCGCCGGCCGCGCCGCTTCAGGGCCGGAGACGCCGGCAGAGATTTGTGGGTTGGCGCCGAGGGTCAAACCGGCGGGAAGTTTCGCCACAGCGGCATCCAAATTATCGACCATAAACCCGTAGTGATGAATGCCGACAGTCAACTCAGCCTCGCTGCCGTCGTCTCTATGCGTCCCGGAGATCGCCGCCGACACCGCAGCCTGCTGCAAAAAAGCCAGATTAAAGAGCGGATCGATCACCATGCGCGAGCCGCTGGGAAAGACTTTGCATTCCTCGAAGCCAAAATATTTCTGGTAGAAATCGCTTTGTATTTTCGGTTGTCTTGAAATGAACGCGATATGTCGTAGTTTGCCCATGGATCACCTCCGGCCAGAATCGAATAGCGTATTATGCCTCAAGAGTTTCTCTGTCAATGCGAATTTGCTTTCCGTCTTGCGTAGGGGCGACCCTATGTGGTCGCCCGAGCGGAGGCAGACACGTAGGTCTGCCCCTACATTGGATGCACCGTCCGAATCAAATCGCATGCCTTCGCCCATAGGAATATCGTGCGCCCTGCTATCGATTCCTCGCCGCCACCTGTTCCATGAAGAGGCACATCGACATGCGCGTTTGTTCGTCGCTTAGTCCGCCCAACGCAAAGTTGCCGGCCAAATCCGTCAGGTATAGCCGCTCGCGGACGTATTCTACTTTTTCGCGAACTTCCTGCGCGCTGCCAACCAGCACACGGTGTTGATCCACTAATTCATCGAACGTCAGCCGCTTCATCGCCGCCCGATGTTTATCGTGACTGCGATATGACTCAGGATCGGCCATCCCGGGTGTCAAACTGTGCGCCGCCTGCGCCGCCGTGTGATATTCATGCAACCCATGGGCAGCCGCCGCACGCGCCTCGGCTGTGTTCTCGCCAACATAGGCGTGATACACGCCGAGCACCCGCGCGCTCGCCGGATCATGTCCGGCCGAGCGTCGCGCGTTGGAATAAGCCTGCATCTTCTCGCGCAGCTCTTCTACCTCGTTCAAAAACGGGATCAACATCATGTGGAAGCCTTGAGCGCCGGAGTATTCGAAAGACTCCACCGAAGTCGTCGCCGCCATCCACACCGTCGGATACGGCTCCTGCACCGGGCGCGGCAGCACTTCCACGCCGTGATATTCGTAAAAGCGCCCCTTGTGTTCGAGCTTCGCGTCGCGCCACGCTTTGAGAATCACCTCGAGATTTTCCTTGAAACGATCACGCAAGTCGTCAAGCGGAACGCCGAAGGTCAGCGCTTCCCACTTGACAAAGCCATGGCCGACGCCGAATTCCACCCGGCCGTTGCTCAAGCAATCAAGAGTCGCGTAATCTTCCGCGACGCGCAGCGGATTATGATAGGGCAACAGTAAGACAGCGGTGCCGATGCGCATCTTTTCCGTCCGCTGCGCGATCGCCGCGCCGATCACAGGCGGCGCGGAAAAAATACCGGCAAACGGATGAAAGTGATGCTCGGCGAGCCAGACGGATTCAAAACCGATCTGTTCACCGTAGGCGACTTGCTCGACGACGGTGCGAAAGCGTTCGGCGCCTTCGGCGCGCGTCGCGGGCAGCGACGATGGCAAATAAAACAGTCCGTAACGCATAGACGGACCATATGCCAGGGCGGCGGATTTGACAAGTTTTTCCGAGCGGACGTGAGCGCACACCCTGCCGGCAATCTTTCCCTCGACTTTCGCATCCTCGTGGGATAATGGGGTTGTCAAAACTCATTTGGCGAAAGAAGAATTGCGCTTATGTTTACCACCCAGTGGGCGACTTCGGAACGAAAGTACGATGTCATCGTCGAACGCGACGTTAAAGTCCCGATGACCGATGGCACATGGCTCGACGGCGATATTTACCGCCCGGCGTCGGACGAGCAATTTCCGGTGCTTCTCGGCGCGCACGGCTACAACAAGGATCTTCAGTCTCCACCCATGCGTCCGGTGGGTTTCACGCCGATGCGCGGTTACATGGAAAGCGGCGATTCGACTTTTTTCGCCCGCCGCGGTTACGTTCACGCGGTTTTCAACTCGCGCGGCACGGGCAAGTCCACGGGTTTCTACCAGCTCATGGGGCCATTGGAAGTCGAGGATGGCGGCCATCTCATCGACTGGTTGTCGGCGCAACCGTGGAGCAACGGCGCGGTTGGCATGTTCGGCGTGTCCTATTATGCGCGTCTGGCCAAAGCGGTGGCCGCCATGGGACCGAAACCGCTGAAGGCGATTTTCTCGCCATTCGCCGGCACCGACGACTATCGCCATCGTTGTTACCACGGCGGGATTCTCGCCCATGGCTTCATAACCCATTGGCGCAACAGCTTGCACAAGCCCAACTATCGAAGCCTCTATAAAGAACAGTATGGGGAAGCGGCGTACAAAGAAGCCATCGCTCAGGCGCTGCGCGACGATGAAATTGCCGCGGTGCCGGCGCTGCGCGAGGCGCTGCAAAATCCCGGCGCTGGAACCAATGCGCTGATCGTCGACATGGTACTTCATCCCTTCGACGGCCCGTTCTGGCGCGAGCGCAGCGCGAAAGATTCCAATGGCAAGATTCCGGCGTACCTCGGCGCCTGCTGGGGCAACTATGGCCTTCATCTGCCGGGCGCTTTCACGGCGTGGCGAGAGTGGCAAGGTCCGAAGAAGATGGTCATCGGTCCGCCGGTCTATCTCGACCGTCCGGTGTATCAGTATCAAGATGAGGCGCTGCGCTGGTTCGATCACTGGCTCAAGGGCATCGACAACGGCATCATGAATGAGCCGCCGATCCGCTGCTTCATTCCGCCCACCGGCGAGTGGAAAAATCTAAGTGATTGGCCACCCCGCGAAGCGCACTGGACGACATTTTATCTGCATAAAGATGGCATCTTGAGCGAGCACGAGCTGTGGCCCGCGGAAGGATCAGATTCATTCGACGAATCGAACTTCGAACATGGCGCGGTCACCTACACCACGCCGCCGCTGGTGGAAAATACCGAAGTGCTCGGTCCGAGCGTGGCGACGCTGTACGTTTCCGTTACCGATGGCGATGCGCTGTTGTTCGCGACGCTGCTCTTGATCGACAAGGAAGGCAAGGAGCATGAGCTCACGCGCGGTTGGCTGCGCGCCTCGCAACGGCGATTGCGCGCGAACAGTAAACCGTGGGAGCCGATCCAGGCGCATGAGTCGAGGGAGGCGCTGGAACCGGGAAAAATCTACGAGCTGCAATTCACCATCGTCGCCACGGCACGTTTATTCCGGGCCGGCGAGCGCATCGCGCTGCGCATCAAAGGCGCGGACGACGAGCCGGCGGCAAACTCGTTGCAAGCGCTGGCGCGCAATCATTTACGCCGGCCGCGTCCGCTGCGCATCACGATCCATCACGACGGGGCACACCCCTCGCATCTCGATCTGCCGATCACACGCGGCAATATCATTGGAACATTTTTCTCGGGCGGAGACATCAGCTCGTTTGGGCTGTCGCACTGACCTCCTCCGCGCTCCACGCCGCGCGCTGTAACTTCCCTCACTCGAAGTCTATTTCGTTTCCGTCTTGGCCGCGCAAACCGGAAACCAGGTTGCTTCGGTTGAGATGAGTAAACCGACGTAAAAAGATTGGCTGCCGGCCTGGGCCGGCATGGCGAATCTTGATTTCGACTTAGTGCGAGGGATATCAACCCACCCGAAACGGGACACTAAGCTTTTAAAACCTTCTCCGTGCTATCGGCGTGCAGCGCTTGCAATCGCAGAGTTCAACTCGCTTAGAGCTTGAGCAGAGTCTTCGCATTGCCCTCAAGAATCAATTGCTTGTCCGTCTCGCTACATGGCAAGCATGCCACTTTCTCGACACCCCGCCAGTCGCCGAGCGCGTAAGGAAAGTCGGTGCCGAGCAGCAATCGTTCCGCGCCGACTTTGTTTCTAAGAAAATCGAGGGTTTCCACGTCATAAACTAGCGTGTCGAAGTAGAGATTTTTAAAATACGCGCTCGGCTTCGCCAAACAGGTTGGCGCAGCAGGCCGACCGGCGCGCCGAGTTGCCCGTTGTCCCGTGACGAACTCCTGGTCGAAGCGGCTCGCATGATACGGAAAAAATCCGCCGCCGTGGCAGGTGCAAAGCTTTAGATTGGGAAATCTATCGAACACTCCGCTGTAAATGAGCAGTCCGAGGGAAAGCGTCGTATCGGCGGGATTGCCGCAAACCAGCCGTAGACCGAAAGCGCTCATCAGCTCGGTGCCAGCAGGATTGTCCGGATGCATGAAGACGAGCACATCTAACTCCTGCGCTTTCGCCCAGAACGGATCGAATTCATCGCTGTCGTAGTAGCGATGATTGACGTTGGTAGCGATGTAGGCGCCGCGAAAATCGAGTTGGGTGACGGCGTGCTCCAACACTCGCGCCGCGCGCGCCGGTTCTTGAATCGGCACCGCGGCCATGGCGGTAAAGCGGTCGGGGCATTTTCTGAGAAACTCTTTGACGCATTCGTTGTAGACACGGCACCAGCTCTCCGCCTGTTCGCCTTTGAGGTCGTAGCCGAGGAACTGCGTGCTCGGATCGAGGGCGGCGACCGCGATCTTGCCGTCCGTCATCATCTGCAAACGGCGATCGACATCCGTCAAACCATCGAGCAGCGGAAAGCTTGGCCCGCCGGCGAAGGCAACTCGGATGGTTCCATCCTTTTCTTCGCCCACTTCGACGCCAAGCGCTTTACCATGCCGCTTCGCCTCGCCGATCACTTCGCCGGGAACGTAGTGATGATGAATATCGACAGCGCCTGCTTGCATATGTCTCAAACTTTCAGTTCGCGCAGAACTCGACCCATGGCAACAACTTCTCTCGTTGTCCCAGGCGGGAGTCTATGTCAGCTGGTACCAGCCGGCAACCGTTCGCCAGATTGCTGACCGTAAACATTGAGCCAATGACCACGAAACCAAGAATCCTCGCAGACATTCCAAACTCCCCCACCGATCATTTGTATAATTCGCTCGATCGCCGCTCATCGATCCACGACTTCTCGTCGACGATCGCGAGTGCATCCAAATCCGCCGCTACCGCACCGGGGTCGTCCACCCACTGCCGCAGCAACTCACCGCCATTGATCAGATCGAAGGCCAGCCGGTTCTTTTCGTATTCATACTCGAAGTCACGCCAAAGATCATATTCCGGCTGCACCAAGCGCAGCGCCTTGAACGCCAGCGCCATCAAACGCCATGGCTTAAAAGTCATGTGATCGTAGCTCGGATCGTCGACGTGGATTTGGATGCCGGCGCAGAGTTTACCGGCGTGTTTATGAAAGGTCGGCTCAAACCAGCACTCGCGCAGGCGGCAGCCGCGCAGCCACTCGGGCGCGAGGGTTGCCATTTTCTTCAATAGCGCACGCGGGTCGAGATCCGGCGCGCCGAAGAGTTCTAGCGGCCGGGTGGTGCCACGCCCTTCCGAGAGTGTCGTGCCTTCGAGCATGACGGTGCCGGCGTAGCAGCGTGCCATCGATAAATTAGGCGCGTTAGGACTGGGATTGATCCAACTTCGTTCACCCAGCGGCCAACCGTAACCCGGAGCTGCCGCCGGATTCCATCCTGCCATCTTTACGACTTGATAATCGACATCGAGCTTTAGCGTCCTGACAAACCATCCGCCTAATTCACCCAGCGTCAATCCGTGGCGCATCGGCAGCGGCCCCGCACCGACAAAACTCTCCCAACCCGGCCGAAGCCGCAATCCTTCCGCCGGCCGTCCCACCGGATTGGGCCGGTCGAGAACCCAGACAGATTTTTTGTGCTGCGCAGCAGCTTCGAGAATATAGCGCAGCGTCGTGATGAAGGTATAAATGCGGCAACCGACGTCTTGGAGATCCACCAGCAGCACATCGAAGCTCGCCATCATCGCCGCCGTCGGCCGGCGTACTCCGCCGTACAAACTGAAGACCGGAATGCGATGCACCGGATCGAGAAAATCCGCTGACTCGATCATGTTGTCCTGCTTGTCGCCGCGCAAACCATGCTGCGGTCCGAAAGCAGCACTGAGCTTGATGTCCGGGAGCGCCGCCAACGCGTCGAGCGAATGAACCAGATCCCGCGTCACCGACGCCGGATGCGCCAGCAACGCCACGCGCTTGCCGGCGAGCGGCTTGCGCAGCGCTGGTTCATCCAGCAGTCGGTCAATGCCAAATTTCATGATAAGTCTACTTTAAGCGCTCGGAACAGGAAGTGCGAGTTCCAGGGCGAAAGAATCGGCATGATGAAAGTCGGGTTTGCCCGCCGGATGCCGCAGCGCCCAATACGACAGCGTGCCATCGTTGCCTTCGATCACCGCGGTCAATCCGATCCGAAGCGTCGTTCCGGGGTGAATCAGCGACAAGCGATCTAATCGAATCGTTGTCTCAAGCGTCAGCCGATCGGCTACCTGCTCAACAGAAATATTCGGAGCGAACGCATCATCGGCGAGCGGCCAGCCGTCACGATACGATCGAAATTGATAAGCCGCCCATTCGCTCGACGGCGAGAAATTGAACTCGTAGTAGGCGGGGCCGTCTTTCGTACCGATAAACGCCTCAAAACAGGTGTGCCGCCACAGGCCATCGATACGCCGTGATGTTGCGACGAGCGGGATGAGCAACTGATTAATGTCCGCTATCAAGGTGTACGAAAAGGCCAGTGTATCGGATTCACTATTATCAACTTTCGCTTCAATCCCATGGATCAGCTGGCGGTACGATGCCGCGCTCAAGATGAGGGACGCGGCCGCTGCACTAATGCGCGTCACAGGCATAAAAGACCGGCTGTAAAATCAGCCGCGCGTATAAACAAGCTGAGATGGCCGCATCAGAACAACGAGACAGCGCCGTCAATGCAGAATCTAAATCGTCCGAATGTCCTGAGCGATGATCAAGACATCGATCTGTTTGAGCAGGCGCTTGAGCCGTTCTTTGAACAGCCTGAAATATTTTTGCGTCTTGCGGTCCGCTCGCGCGATAATTTCAATCTTGATAATATCTTCGATAAAATCGATGCCGCGGTAGTTCCAAGCTCCTTGATACGGCGCGGCTTGAGAGCTAATCGTCCGCGCGCCGAACACGTCGACCAATTCTTGGCGGATTCGCGTGATTTTTTGCGCTTCGATCTTGGAGCCGTCATTGTACTTCAGCGGCAGATAGATCTCGTACTTTTTCATAGGGTGAGAGACGCTTTCGCGCCAGCATATAGGTTAACGATAAAGGCTCGGTATTTCGATGTCAAGAAAATGTTTTCGTCGCTGTTGTTTTCGTAGGTTTTTCGTACAGCAACTTGACAGTTTCCTTGTCGGCCACTAGAACCGATTCATAGATTTTCAATTTATGAGGAGCGCTCATGGCTGTCACGGAGTACAAAGGACCGGCATTCGATTCCGCTGAGCTCACAGAACTCAAGGCGAAAGTCGTCAATGCTTGCCTGATTCTTGACCGCGAGGGTATTACCGACGGCTTCGGCCATGTCAGCGTGCGGATTCCCGAACAGTCGGCCTTTCTCACCATCGCCCAGGTCAGCCCCGGCTGCGCGGCCCTCGACAAACTGGTTCTACTTGACCTCGACGGCAACTTTCTCGGCGGCGCTAAACCGGCGCCCTACGAGTGGCCGATTCATGCGTGCATCATGCGCGCGCGCCTGGATGTCACGAGCGTGTGCCACACTCACTCCAAATGGAGCGCG
>JBGTCC010000101.1:0-7037 GCA_041749055.1 Thermodesulfobacteriota bacterium
AACGTGCCTTTTTATTTTGGTGGAACCGCGCTGTTGATCGTGGTCGGGGTCGCTTTGGACACCGTGGCGCAGATGGAAACCCATTTGATCAGCAGGAACTATGAAGGCTTCATGAAGCGTGGTAGGTTGCGCGGCAGAAAGGGCTAAATCGTGGCTGCCAGTGCACGTGTGGTTCTGCTGGGTCCTCCGGGGGCGGGTAAGGGAACCCAGGCAAAGTTGCTTGAGCAGGAATTTGCCGCGGTTCAGATCTCCACCGGAGACATCCTGCGCAAAGCCGTAGCCGACCAATCGCCGCTCGGTAAGCAAGCTGGGGATTATATCAAGCGCGGGGCTTTGGTGCCCGACGATTTGATTATAGACCTCATCGCCGAAAGATTGCAGCAGGCGGATTGCGCTCAGGGATGGGTGCTGGACGGTTTTCCCCGGACGATACCTCAGGCCGAAAGCCTAGATGCGCTACTTAAGAAATTGGCGCTGAGCCTAAGCTGTGTCCTTTCGGTGCAGGTGCCGCGAGAAGTCATTATCGAACGGTTGGCGGGACGGCGGACCTGCAAAAAGTGCGGCGCGCTATGCCATGTCGCTTTTGAGCCGCCGAAACAGGCGGGGGTTTGCGATAGCTGCTGCGGCGAACTATTTCAGCGCGAGGATGATAAAGAAGAGACCGTCGCGCACCGTTTAGCCGTCTATGAAGCTCAGACCGCCCCACTGGTGGATTATTATCGTCGCCGGGGTGCATTGCGGGAGATTGATGGCGTTGGCAGCATCGATGAGATCCGAGCGCGGGTCATGAAAGCCTTGAGAGGCGTGCTGCCGTGATTTCGCTCAAATCGGCTCGAGAAATCGAGATTATGAGAAGAGCGAATGTGATCGTTGCCGAGGTTCTCCAGGAGCTTAAAAAGCGCGTCGCGCCGGGCATCACAACTTTGGATTTGGACGCCATTGCCGAAGAGATGACTCTTAACCGCAAGGCGATTCCGGCATTCAAGGGTTATAACGTCGCCGGCCGGGTTTATCCGCGCTGCCTGTGTGCTTCGGTCAATGACGAGATCGTTCATGGTATCCCGTCAAACCGCCCGTTGCGCGAAGGTGATATTGTCGGCCTCGACTATGGGGTCATTTGTGAAGGGTTCTACGGCGACTCAGCGCTGACTGTAGCGGTCGGCAAAGTAAGCGTAGCGGCGCAAAAGTTATTGGACGTGACCGAGGCATCGCTCTACGCTGGAATCGAGCAGCTCCATGAGGGCAAACGACTGGGCGATCTCGGCGCGACGGTGCAAAAGGTTGCAGAGGATGCAGGCTATTCCGTCGTCCGCGCTTTTGTCGGTCATGGCATCGGCAAGAAACTCCACGAGGAGCCGCCGGTACCGAACTACGGCGAAAAGGACCGTGGCCTGCGCTTGAAAGAAGGCATGGTCATAGCGGTGGAGCCGATGGTTAATATCGGCGGTTACGAAGTCGAAATTAAAGAAGACGGTTGGACGGCGGTGACCAAAGATGGTAGCTTGGCCGCCCATTTCGAGCATTCGATAGCGATCACTAAGAACGGTCCGTATATTTTGAGTCAACTTTAGAATTTAGGAGAAGACAGCAGGGGAAGCCCGATTTAGCTATGGCAAAACAAGACGCCATCGAAGTCACCGGTACGGTGCTAGAGACCTTGCCCAACGCCATGTTCCGGGTGGAGTTGGACAATCATCATAAGGTGTTAGCCCATATATCGGGGAAAATGCGAATGCACTACATCAAAATTCTGCCGGGAGACAAAGTGAAGATCGAGCTGTCTCCCTACGATTTGGCGCGCGGGCGCATTGTCTTCCGCGAGCGCTAGCGAGAGGAGCAACCGTGAAGGTTAGAGCGTCAGTCAAAAAGATTTGCAACAAATGCAAGGTGATTCGCCGTAAGGGTGTGGTGCGGGTGCTGTGCGAAAACACTAAGCACAAACAACGGCAGGGCTAAGTTTTTTTGTAATTTGCAATCGGTAATTTGAAATTCCGAACCAAGTGAGGATCTATGGCACGTATCGCAGGGGTGGACTTACCCAGAGCCAAACGCATGGAAATCGCGCTCACTTATGTCTACGGCATTGGCCGCAGCACATCGCGCGATATTCTAGCCGCGGCGGGAGTTTCGCTGGATTTGCGCAGTGACGATTTGAGCGACGATGATGTCGCTAAAATTCGCCAGGTGCTCGATCAGAGTTACAAAGTCGAAGGCGATCTGCGCCGCGAGGTGACCGGTAACATCAAACGGCACTTGGATATGGGTTCCTATCGCGGTATGCGCCATCGCAAGAATTTGCCGGTGCGTGGCCAGCGTACCCATACCAACGCGCGCACTCGCAAGGGACCGCGCAAAACCGTCGCCGGCAAAAAAACCGCGCCGACGAAGTAAAATAGACAAATTAGGAGAATCTCATGGCAGATGCTGCGGATGAAAAGAAGAGCGAAGCGCCAGCGGGCGACACCAAAGCCGCCGACCGGGCGGCGCGCAAGCGGCGCGGCCGCAAGAATATCGCTGAGGGTGTGGTGCATATCCACTCGACTTTCAATAACACCATCGTGACGATTGCGGATTATCAGGGCAACGTGATCTCCTGGTCCAGCGCCGGCGCGATGGGTTTCAAAGGCTCGCGCAAGGGCACACCGTTCGCCGCCCAGCAAGCCGCCGATAGCGCCGCCAAGAAAGCCATGGATCATGGGTTACGCACTGTCCAGATATATGTCCGAGGCCCCGGCGCAGGACGTGAGTCGGCGCTGCGCGCCTTGCAGTCTGCGGGTATCAGTATCAGTCTGATCAAAGACGTTACGCCGATCCCGCACAACGGTTGCCGCCCGCCTAAACGCCGGCGGGTTTGATCATTACAGGAGGAAGCAGGTTTGGCTAGATATATTGAATCCGTGTGCCGTCTTTGCCGGCGCGAAAATCTTAAGCTCTTTCTCAAAGGTGAGCGCTGTTATACCGACAAGTGCGCCATCGAACGGCGCACCTACCCGCCCGGCCAGCACGGCCAGGGCCGGCCGAAGTTTTCGGAATACAGCTTGCAGCTGCGCGAGAAGCAAAAAGTGAAGCGCATGTACGGCCTATTGGAAAACCAATTCCGCCGCACTTTCACCGAAGCGGCGCGTACCAAAGGCATTACCGGCGAGACCTTGCTGGTGCTGCTTGAACGGCGGCTCGACAATGTCACCTACCGAGTGGGCTTTGCCAGTTCGAGAGCCGAAGCGCGCTCGTTGGTGCGCCATGGCCATATCTTGGTAAACGGCAAGAAAGTGAACATTCCGTCTTTTACGGTGCGCGTCGGCGATGTGGTTGCCGTCAAGGAGCAGAGCCGGCAGATCACCCGGGTGATGTCGGCGTTGGATGGGTCGCAGCGCCGCGGCGTCCCCGATTGGGCCGAAGTCGATCGTGAAGCGTTTAGCGGGCGCATCAAGATCCTGCCGACGCGTAGCGATATCACCATGCCGATCAACGAAAAACTGATCGTAGAATTGTATTCGAAATAAGCAGCGGATCTTGGGAGACGATATGTCGACAATGTATAAGCATTGGACGGAGCTGATCAAACCCAAACAGTTGGAGATGGAAGAGCGAACTCTGACCGCGACGTTTGGCCGTTTTACAGCGGAACCGTTCGAGCGTGGATTCGGCCAAACCATCGGCAACTCGGTGCGCCGGATTCTTCTGTCCTCGCTGATGGGCGCCTCCATCGTCGCGGTGCGCATCAAGGGCGTTTTGCACGAATTCTCCACCGTGGCTGGCGTCACCGAGGACGTCGCCGAAATCATTTTAAATTTAAAAGAAGTTCGCCTGCGGCTGAACGAGGGTGAACAAGCCACGTTGAAGATCGACGCTAAAGGTCCAGGCGTCGTGTGGGCCAAGGATATCGGCGGTTCGGCTGCGGTCGACATCCTCAATCCCGATCACAAGATCGCGACGCTCTCGCGTGACGGCACGCTCGACATGGAGTTGTTGGTCAAGCTCGGCCGCGGCTATGTGCCGGCGGAGCGCAACAAAGAAGAGAACGCGCCGGTGGACACTATTTTTATCGATGCGATTTTTTCGCCGGTGCTAAAGGTCAATTTCACGGTCTCCAACGCGCGGGTCGGGCAGCGTACCGATTACGATCGCTTAGTGTTCGATGTCCACACCGACGGCAGCGTCAAGCC
This sequence comes from Thermodesulfobacteriota bacterium, assembly GCA_041749055.1. GTDB lineage: Bacteria > Desulfobacterota > Binatia > UBA9968 > UBA9968 > DP-20. The sequence goes on from JBGTCC010000101.1 coordinate 4,167, forward strand.
GGACGACGCGATGGCCTTCGCGGCGAAAATTCTCCAGGATCAGGTGAGCATTTTCGTCAACTTCCAAGACGAACCGCGGCCCGAAAAGCGCGACGACGGGCCGTCGATCCCGCTCAACGAAAACCTGTTTCGCAGCGTCGACGAGCTCGAATTCTCGGTGCGTTCCCAGAACTGCTTGCAAAACGCCGATATCAAATACATCGGCGAGCTGGTGCAGAAAAGCGAACACGAGATGCTGCGGACTAAAAACTTTGGCCATAAATCGTTGAACGAGATCAAGGAAATCCTGCGCGAGATGGGCCTGGAGCTGGGCATGAAAGTGGATCATTTTCCGTCTCGCTCGGAAGTCGACGCGCGCAAGCGCAGTCCTGACAAGGAGTAGTCTTTACCATGCGTCATCTCAAATCCGGCCGGCAGCTGAGCCGCAACTCCAGCCATCGCTGGGCCTTGATGCGCAATCTGATCACCGCGCTGTTGCGCGAGGAAAAGATTCAAACCACCGACCCCAAGGCAAAAGAATTGCGCCGTTGGGTAGAACGGGTCATCACACTCGGCAAACGCGGCGACTTGCACGCGCGCCGTCAGGCAGCCGCCGTCCTCTTCGACAAAACCGTGCTCCAGAAACTTTTCGACACCATCGGGCCGCGTTTCAAGGACCGCCCAGGCGGTTACACCAGAATCATCAAACTGGGGATTCGTCATGGCGATGCTGCACAGATGTCTTTGATCGAGCTGGTCGGTAACGAAGCCGGCGCTGAAGCCTCATCGGGTGGGGCGAAAAAAGGCCGCCGCGCGCGCCGCCGCGAACGCGAAAAGCAGCAACAAGTCGCCGCGGCTTAGCATGCGTCCCTGACATTCGAATTTAATCAGAACAGCCCGCCAACGATCTGTTGAACTGGCGGGCGTTCTGTTTCGAGTTGTGTGCTTAGCCTAACCATCTCAGCGCGCGCGAGTTGGTCCCGACCTTTGTTTTGCGAATATATTCCCACCGTGCGAAATATGGATGGATGACCTTGCTCTTCAGCATTCCTCCATCGCCGTTCTTGGTCGGGTCGGAGCTTCAGTGTCGCGCCAACCATTACCCGAACAATGAAATTTCACCTCTAACCTTGGCGAATGCGTGATGTCCATCGGAACTTTTTCACAACTCGAATCAGAATCCATCGAAATTTTCCGCGAGGTGGCGGCGACCGCGGGTCGGCCGGTCATGCTCTACTCCATCGGCAAGGACTCCTCGGTAATGTTGCGCTTGGCGCAGAAGGCTTTCTACCCGGGCCCGTTCCCGTTCCCGCTGCTGCATATCGATACCGGCTGGAAATTTCGCGAGATGATCGCTTTCCGCGAGCGGGTTGTCGCGGAAGTCGGCTGCCAATTGATCCGCCATACCAACCCGCGCGGTGCCGCCGAAGGGATCGGTCCGTTTACCCACGGGTCGGCGTTTCATACCGATGTCATGAAGACCGAAGCGCTTAAGCAAGCGCTCGATCTGCACGGCTTCGACGTTGCCTTCGGCGGCGCCCGGCGCGACGAGGAGAAGTCGCGCGCCAAGGAAAGAATTTTTTCCTTCCGTGCACCGGGCCATCGTTGGGAGCCCAAAGCCCAGCGGCCGGAGCTGTGGAACCTTTACAACACGCGAATCCATCCCGGCGAATCGATTCGCGTTTTTCCCTTATCCAATTGGACCGAGGCGGACATCTGGGGCTACATTGAGCAGGAGCAGATTTCCATCGTGCCGCTTTATTTCGCCGCTCAACGCCCGGTGGTCAAACGGTACGGCCAATGGATCATGGTCGATGACGATCGTCTACCGTTCGAACCGGGGGAAGCGGCGGAGCTGCGCATGGTGCGTTTTCGTACTCTGGGCTGCTATCCGCTGACGGCGGCCGTCGAGAGCAGCGCCGCCACCCTCGCAGAGATCGTCGCCGAAACCCTCGGCGCCACGACTTCGGAGCGCCAAGGGCGGGTCATCGATCATGACGGCGCCGGCTCCATGGAGCGAAAAAAACAGGAAGGGTATTTTTAATGGATACCCTGCGCTTCATTACGTGTGGCAGCGTCGACGACGGCAAATCGACATTGATCGGCCGCTTGCTCTACGAGACCAAATTAATCTTCGAAGATCAGCTTGAAGCGCTCAGGGCCGATTCGAAGAAATTCGGCACCCAGGGCGAGCGCATTGATTTTGCACTGTTAGTCGACGGCTTGCAGGCCGAACGGGAGCAAGGCATCACGATCGATGTCGCTTACCGTTTCTTCTCGACATCCACGCGGCGCTTTATCGTCGCCGATACTCCCGGCCACGAGCAATATACCCGTAACATGGCCACCGGTGCTTCCACCGCCGACGCGGCGGTGTTGTTGATCGATGGGCGCAAAGGCGTGCTCACGCAAACCAAACGGCACAGCAGGATCGCGGCGATGTTTGGCGTCCGTCATATCGCCCTGGCGATCAATAAGATGGATCTGGTCGACTGGTCGCAATCCCGATTCGAAGAAATTGCCGCGGCCTACCGGGAATTTGCCCAAGATCTAAACTTTATTAGCATCACGGCGATCCCGCTGTCGGCGCTTGAAGGGCAGAATATTATTGAGCCAACTGCGGCAACCATGCCTTGGTACCAGGGTCAGAGTCTGCTGCAGTGGTTGGAAACGGTGCCCAGCGCCGAGCGCCAATCCAGGCAACCCTTCACTATGCCCGTGCAGTGGGTTAATCGCCCCAACCTTGATTTTCGCGGTTTCTCCGGACGCATCGGCAGCGGTTCGATTGAACCCGGCGATAGCGTGCGTGTCAGTCCATCAGGAGTTGTTAGCGGCGTTAAAGAAATCTTGGTTTGGGGTGGTGCCCTGCCAGAGGCCTGTGCCGGCGATTCG
>JBGTCC010000102.1:0-4443 GCA_041749055.1 Thermodesulfobacteriota bacterium
ACGGCCGCAACCAAATGGAATAAGCTTTTCACCACGAAGTGTTTCATGAGCTTGCGCTCGTCCACAGATCATGAAAATGGTTCGCATTCCCAGAACATACTTTCCTCCTCGATCCGTCATTCCCGCGCACGCGAGAATCTAGGTTTGTTCTGCGCCGAATTAGTCTGGATACCCGCTTTCGCGGGTATGACGGGAGCCCCGGAGGCCCTTCGTTGTGCATATCATCCCCTCACATGTATTTTTGAAGGAGGCACGAGGGACACGAAGGTTTCGGACAATTAGGCCTCCGAACTTCGTGCTCTTCGTGATTTTCGTGGTGAAAAGCTCTTTTCCATTTGATTGCGGCCGTGCCGCGCTAGGTTCTTTGCGGCCAACTCTCCTCGTCCGGATTTATTCACAGGCCGTACAACGCCTTGGCGTTGTCGCTGAGGATTTTCTGTTTCACTTCCTCTGATAGATCGGTGCGCTCTTTGAAGATCTTGATGGCATCGACATCGCTCGACGTATCCATGTGGCCGTAGTCGGTGCCGATGACCAGACAGTCCGCGCCGCCGTTTTCGACCAGATACGGCAGGTCGTCGGAATTTTCACAGGTAACAAACATGCCGTACTCGCGGGCGATGTTTTCCGACCAGGGCCGGTCCAGAGTGCGGAAACGGTTCTTGGCTTCGTGCAGCACCCAGGGCAGCCACTGCGCGCTGGCTTCGATGAAACCCCAGCGCAGCTTGGGAAATATTTGGTGGACGTCGCTGAGCATCACATCGCTGAATGCTGCCACCGTCGGCACGCGGAAGCGATGCAACCCCGCCGCCTGCGACACCGGATGGCGATAGAGATCATTGAGCCAGGTGTTGCCGTTGGCGATATGCACCGCGATGGGAATGTCGAGCTTCTGCGCTTCGTCGTAAATCGGATAGAAGTAGGGATCGGCGAGCAATCGGCTGCCCTCGATGGGTCGCATTAAGACGGCGCAGGCGCCATGCTGCTCGGACCAGCGGATCTGGTCCAGCGCATCGGGCATGCTCAAGATCGGCGGCATACACGACCATAATAGACGCCCCTTGCCATGCTCCCAGATATCGGCAAGCCAGCGGTTCCAGCTTTTGCACAGCGCCACTTCCACCGCCGCCCGCTCGGTCACCGCTTCGATGAACATGGTGTTGTGCAGGACCTCGACATCGACGCCGGTCTGATCCATATGTTCCAAACGCATGTCGACGTTGCCCATCTCGCGCGACGCATCCATATCGGCGAACTTGCGTCCCGCCTGTCTGGCGCGTTGCTGCAGCGCTTCCGGCGAGAAAGCCGGGAAGCGCAAACCACGCACTTTGCCATCGACGAGCCAAAACTGTTGCTTCACGCCGCCCCTCTCAGCGGTCTGCAACGGCGTCGGCCGGAACTGCCGCTCCGACGGATCCATGAACTCCCAAGTCCGCTCGCACTCGACAACATGCGCGTCCGCATCGATCACCATCGCCCGTTCGTTGGTCGTCATGGGTAAGTCTCCTCTTCGGACAGAGAGTATTTGATCGCGCTGTATCGTGTCAATATTGCGCCGCGCAAGGAATCTATTTTCACCACGAAGGTTTTCGTAGGGTGCGTTTCGCGTACCAGGCAGCGAAGAGGGCGGGTTTCAAACCCGCCCCTACATTGCGGAATTCTTTTTTGCGTTCTTTGCGGCCAATCTCCGAATCCAAGTCATGTCCTTCGTGGTGAAAGGGTCCGACCCTCTCAGTCTCGACCGTCTGATTCAGTTCTGCTAGTCTCGCGTCATGAACTGGCAAGACAACCTTTTGACCGCCACCGAACAGATCCGCGACTTGATCAACCAGACTAAACGGATCGCCGTCCTCGGCATCAAAACCGATGCCCAAGCCGATCAACCGTCTGTGTACGTGCCGCAGTACATGCAACGTGGCGGATTCGAGATCGTTCCAGTGCCGGTGTATTACCCGGACGCCACGGAAATTTTAGGTGAGAAAGTTTATCGCAGGCTAACCGACATCCCTGGCGACATCGACATGGTCAATGTCTTCCGCCGCCCCAACGATATCACTGGTCACATCGAAGATATCCTAGCGAAGCAACCCAGGTCCGTCTGGTTTCAATCCGGCATTTGCAACGACCAAGCCGCCGAGATCTTCGCCAAGGCAGGCATCAAAGTCGTCCAAGACCGCTGACTGATGGTCGACCACCGGCGGTTCGCCGGTAATTGAGATCGTTGCGGGTTACGAGTTTCTAGTTTCGAGTCCGCGGAAATGCCCCAATTAAATACGGCGGCATAAAGTGTTACGGCATCACGTAAAACAACAATCCGTCATGCCGGCGAAAGCCGGTATCCATCCGAATGTTCGAAGCTGGATTCCGGCCTGTGCCGGAATGACGGCCCTTCACTGCGGCTTCAGGTGAGGCATTTCAGTCATCCCTGAAAGCGACGTTAAGCGCGTGCAGCGCCCCTACGCCGCCAACTTTTTCGCCCGCCAGTGCTTAGCGATAAAATGCTTCAGTATCTCGTGGGCCCGGTCGGTCATCGGCCCCGGCTCGTCGATCCACAGATGTTCGCAACCCGCGAACAATTCATACTGACAGTCGCCGCCCGCGGCGCGGTAGGCTTTGGCGAAGCGCTCCTGCACCGCCGGCCGCACGTTGTCGTCGAGTTCGCCTTGCATAATCAGCAGCGGCGGCAAGCTAACCTTCTCGCCGCGGTCAAGGATCTCCTGCGGATTGGCCTCGTGGATGGATTCCCACGGGTTGAAAAAATTCTTGGTGCTCTGCATCATCTCGGCCCGCCCGAGACGCTCGGCGTTCAAGTAGCGTTCGTAGGGATTGCTCACTGGCGAGCGCGTCGCGACATAGTTGATAGTAGCGTCGAGGTTTGGTGCTGCGGCGAGCTTAAGCGCATTATAGCGCGGATCATGCGGCCGCATCGCCAACAGCTCGACTTCATGACCGCCACTGGAACTGCCCAGCACGCCGATGGTCGCAGCGTCGCCGTTCCATTCATACGCCTTGCACTTCAGCCAACGCACACCATAGTTGGCATCCTGCACCGACGCCGGATAGGGTGCTTCCGGTGCGCGAGTCATGTCGATGGCGACGACGAGAATCCCGCTCCGCGCCAAACTCTCGTCCATCATCGAGTTGGCAGTCCGGTCCTTGTTATTCCAAGCCCCGCCATGCAAATCGAGCAACACCGGAAACGGCCCCGCCCCTTGCGGCTGGTAGACCCGCGCCATCAATGTCCGCTGCGCCGCCTTGCGAAACTCGACATCCCAGCTTTTGATCTCGAACTTGTTCGAAGGATCGTATGAAGTCGTCATGTTTACCTCCTTAATTTTCCAGCCAAGAGGGCGGGCTTTAAACCGTCCCCTACCCGTGCAAATTCTTTTCTGTGCCCTTTGCGTTCCCGATCGTCCTGAGCACCGTCGAAGGATACGGCCAATCTTCCGAATCCGAAATGTGTAGTCAACACTCTTTTACGGCATCGCCGGCGCTTCGCCGACTTTCCAAATATACAACGTCCGCGATTCGGAGTATTCCGCGGTCCCATCGCTCGGCGGGGCGAGGTACTCGATGCGCGTCGGTTTCCAGTCGTCGATATCGAAATCATGGGCGACCACACGGGAACCGGGTTTGAGCTTTTGCAGCTTCGGCCGGAGCGCGTTGTTAAACCATTTGAACATGTACAGCGTCACCACCGTCGCTTCGGAGATATCGACGGTGAGTCCGTCCTGAGCGCGAAACTCGACCAGATGGCTCACGCCTTCGCTCAGGGCATTATCCTTCGCCTTGGCTACCAGCTCGGGATTGAGATCGATGCCGACGCCGCGGATACCGAACTTTTTCGCCGCCTCGATAACGATACGGCCGTCGCCGCTGCCCATATCGTAAAGGATGTCGCCCTGCTTGATCTCGGCGACCTCGATCATCTTGTGCACCACATACATCGGCGAGGGGACGTAAGGGATCGAATCCTGCGCCAGACTCGTTTGGCGCATAAGCAGCACCAGTCCAAAAACCACCAACAGCTTAGAAACATTGCCAATCATGGAGATCCTCCGCTAAAGCCCTTAGCGTCGGCATCATATGCCGAGCACCACGATGCTTGTCAATGGCAAATTGACATCGCCAAATTGCGCTTCGTCAAGAATCGGACATTCTCCCGCAAAGGCGCAAAGACGCCAAGTTCGGAAGCGGAAGAAATTTAACCACGAAAAACACGAACCACACGAAATAGGATAAATCCACGGACTTAACTTTCGTGGTTAACTCCTCAGTCCCCATCCTTCTTAGTTTCCGATTCGATTATCCATCCCGTTTGCTCGGCGTGACGGGCATCGCCCGTCACCTTTGCGCCTTTGCGGGAGAAATTCCGACTTCCGAGGGGCCGTTGCGCCACGCCGCAAATACAACGGCTATTCGGGCTGGGCAAACTCTTTCGGC
>JBGTCC010000103.1:0-3193 GCA_041749055.1 Thermodesulfobacteriota bacterium
CTGAAGTACGTAATATCCATCTCGCCGCCGTAAAAGCGCTCGAGAAACTTCGGACCGATTTGCGGGTGGTGATACATGAACAGCAGCGCGGTGGAAACATAATTGGCGCGCGGCCAGAGGCCGATGATCTTGCCTTTCCACTTGGGATCGAGCAAATCCCACACCGAGCGGATCGAATCCAGGCTAACTAATTTTGTATGGTGGTACACCGGCGGCCCATAGAGCGAGCTTTGATAGACAAAGACATACTGCCCTTCCGGATCGACGTAGCGGTGCCTGCCTTTCCACCACTTCGACAGATCCGTGACTTCGGGAAGTATCAGCGCCGGCACAAGAGGATCGAGCGCTTTGCCGCGATGGAGACTGTTGTAAGTCGCCCCCGGCGCGCCGAGCACCACGTCGACGAGAAACTGGCTCGCGCGCCGCTCCGCCATCACTTTGGTGACGATCTCGGAGGTGGTGCTGATACCGATCGAATTCAGTTTGATCTTGGGAAATTTTCTCTTGAAGGCATCCCAAATAACTTGCAGATCGCCGACCGAATTGGTCGCGTAGACGGTCACCTCGCCTTCCTTCTCCGCCGCCCGCACGACATCTTCCCAACGCGTCTGCGCCGCTCTAGCCACCTGGCTAACGAACAGGCTAACGACCACGAGTGCGGCAAAGCTACAAGTCCGATTCTTCATCTCCTACTCCTTACCGATTTACTCCGTACTGACCTCCTGCCCCAAACCGCGCCGCTTCGCCTCTTCGTAGGCATAGGCTGCCAAAGTTAGGTCGCCATAGCCGCCCTGAGAGTCGCGAAAGATTATCAAGCTGCGAGCCAAATCCGGCACCGCCACTTTGCCGGTCACGACATCGCAAAATTCGGCGACGCCATCCCAGGAAAGTTTGCCTTGCTGCGACAAGCGAATCAGCGGCTGGTCGAGCTTGGTGTCGTAATAGTTGAGTTCATGGGTCTTGCTGGGGACACTCACCAAGTTGGCCCTGAGATAAACCTGGTCGTCAAACTCATTGGGCCGGCCGATGCCGAAGGCCGCAAGCCCTGGCCGAAGCCATTGACCGTGCAGCGCCGCCGCCGGCGAGTTGGTGCTCACTAGGACAAAATCGGCTTGCGCGATGGCCGCTTGCGGCGATGCCACCGCGGTCACCGAAGTTTTCAGCACCGCACCGGCCTTGCGCGCAAAGCTCTCGCGATTCTCCGCGCTGCGGCTGTAGACCAACACGCGCTCGATGGAACGCAACGCGCAGGCCGGCTCAAGAATCGGCAACGCCAACCGGCCGCTACCGATCATCGCCACGGTCTTAGCTTTGGCGTCCGTAAAGCGCTCGATGGCCAGGCCGACAGTTGCGCCGATACGCAACTCGCTAAACGGGTAGCCCATTAGCGACAGCAGCTTGCCCGAGCTGATCTCAAACAACAAAGCCAACGCGCCGCCACCCGTCACACTAACGCGCAAGCCGTTCTTGTTCTGCGCCTCCAGGCCGCCAACTACCATGCGCATGCCGCGATTCATAAACCGCAGCGGCGCCACTTGTTTCACCCGACCCGCCGCTTGTTCGCGAAAGGTCTGCTCCAACACGGTCATCGCCTGGCGTAAATCGAGCAGCGCCGATATTTCCGACTGTCGAAGAATCAATGTCACTAGTAAACCTAACTGTCGCGAACCTATTGGTCCGAGCTATTGCGTGTCGCCTAATGCCGTTTGCCTGCCTTCACTGCGCCAATATCTTTTTGATCCGCTCCACCACTTCCGCCGGCTGATCGATGACTTCCTTGGCGATCTTGGTGAGCTCCTCGCCGCTAATCGGTGTAATATCGAGTTTCTTTTGCTTCGCCTCTTCGAGCAGCGCCGGATCGGCCATCGCTTTCATGAACCCGTCGCGCAACAGCTTAATTCGGTCCGGCGGCGTCGCAGGATGGGTCACCATCGGCCGGCCGAGTTCACCGGAACCAAGCATGACGGTGGCGACGCGGCGGCTCAGCTCCGGCGTTTTGTATTCGTTCATCAGGTCGCTGAGCAGCGGCGTATCGGGCAACTGCGGATCTTTCTTCTCGCCGGTTTGCATGAGAATCCGCACAAAGTTGTTCTTGCGCCAGGTGTGATACGGCTCGCGAGAAAAATAAGCCTGGGTGGTAAATGACCGGCAAACGACCTCGTTGCGCTCCGTGGCGATGTCGATTTCATTGCCGCCGGCATAGCCGGTGACGATGTTGAACTTGGTGCCGAGCAGCTCTTCGAGCAGGCGCGGGATGTAATGGCCACTGGTGCCGGTACCGGTGGCGCCGCACTTTGGCGGCTCCTTGGCGTTGCGAATATCCCGCATGCTCTTATATGGGGCATCGCTGCGCATGTAGAGCATATGTTCCGACTTATCCGGACTGGCGATCCAGGTGAACTTAGTCCAATCGAATTTGATTTCTTTGTTGCCCTGGAGCTGATTGAAATAATGCGCCGGATTGATCGACGCGATGGTCAAGCCGTCGGGCTTGGCGACGCTGTAAACGTAATTGGCCGCGACGATGCCGCCCGCCGCCGGCATGTTCTGCATGATCACGGTCGGATTGCCTGGGATATGTCTGCCGATATAGTTCGCCAACAGACGCGCGTAAATATCGTAGGCCGTTCCGGCCCCCGACCCGACAATATAACTGATGGTTTTCCCCTGATAGTAGGGTGTTTGCGCGCCCAGCTCCGCGCCCGGAACTAACACCAATGCAGCCAACAAGAGCAGTCGTTTCATCTCCGTTTCCTTTCTATGGTCCGATTGCGCGAGATCCAATGCGCTCCCGCGTCGCTCATGTCGTTACCATCTATTGAATTAAATTGCCAAGCGAGCCGCCGCCTAATCACTACGAGACGGTGTCGCAATTCGAAAAGCCCTATTGCGGTCATCCTGCACCCGTCGAAGTTGCTCAGGATAGACTTCGCGAAGGATCGGATCTTTTCTGCCACCGATAAATAGGCAGTGGCGCCAATCAGGAAGTCTCAAGCTAACTGCCAACGATTCCTCGGACACGACAAATTCGCTCGCAGAGCCAGGACAGCATCGAAAACTGTTCATTACGACCAGCCGGAGCCCGCTTAGATCGACGGAAACCGCTGGCCATGGGATGACAAGTTGGCCACAAAGAATGTTGTCAAAGGGGAGCAAAGCTTCTCGCGATAGTTCGAATATTCTCGGCTAGCTT
>JBGTCC010000104.1:0-6882 GCA_041749055.1 Thermodesulfobacteriota bacterium
TTTTCTGCGTTTCCGTCAGCTCGCGCTCCTGATAGAAAACTTCCAGCACCGCTTTGCGCACCGCGACCACCTTGGGACTCTGGGTCAGGATCGACATTCCCTCGGCCACTTGGGTGTTGCAGGCGATCTGCAGCTTGGGCATTTTTTCGATCTCGACCATGCACATCCGGCAGTTGCCGGCGATCGACAACTTCGGGTGATAGCAATAATGCGGGATCGCCACCCCGGCCTCCGCAGCCGCCTGAATCACGGTCTTGCCTTTGCTGGTAACGACTTCTTGGCCGTCAACGATGATCTTTACTGGATCCATAATGAAGATTGGAGTGTTGGAGTACTGCAATATTGGAGTATTAGGTCCGGACCCATCACTCCATTATTCCATCACTCCAATACTCCATTCCTATCCCCTCACCGTGCATTTCCCCGCCGCGATGTGCGCTTCGAACTCATCACGATACTTTCTGATAAACGCTCCCGCCGGCATCGCCGCGGCATCGCCGAACGGACAGATCGTATTGCCGGCGATGTTGCCGGCAATGTTGAGAATCAGATCTAAATCGCTCGTTTGCGCGCCGCCATGCTCGACGCGATAAAAAATCTTTTCCATCCAGTGGCAACCTTCGCGGCAGGGACTGCATTGGCCGCAGGACTCATGGGCGTAAAAGCGCGCGATGTTCCACGCCGCCCGCACCATGCAGACGGTCTCATCCATGACGATGACGCCGCCGGAGCCGAGCAGACTGCCCGCCGCCGCCACCGACTCGTAATCGAGATTTACGTTTTCGATCTCATCCGGCTTCAACACCGGCATCGAGGCGCCACCGGGGATGACGCCTTTTAATTTCTTGCCGTTGGGCACGCCGCCACAGTCTTCTTCGAGAAATTTCTTGAACGGATAACCCATCTCGACTTCGTAAACGCCCGGACGGGCGATGTGGCCGCTGACGCTGAACAGTTTCGTGCCCTTGCTCTTTTCCGTGCCCATGGCGCTATAAGCCGCGGCGCCGCGCTCGAGAATCCACGGCAAAGCGGCTAGCGTCTCGACGTTGTTCACCACCGTCGGACAGCCGAACAGGCCGTGAGTAGCCGGGAACGGCGGTTTGACTTTGGGCCAGCCGCGGCCACCTTCGAGGGATGACAGCAGGGCGGTCTCTTCGCCGCAGATATACGCCCCCGCGCCACGGTGCACGATGACATCTAAGTCGTAGCCAGTGCCAAAGATATTCTTACCGATCAAACCGGCCTGATAGGCTTCGGCAACCGCCTGCTCCAACCTGATCGTGCCAAACACCATCTCGCCACGGATGTAAATAAACGCCGTATGCGACTGAATCGCGAAGGCGGCGATCATTGTGCCCTCGATAAGCGCGTGGGGATCCTGTTCGATGAGCAAGCGATCCTTAAAGGTTCCCGGTTCGCTCTCGTCGGCGTTGCAGACCAAATATTTCGGCTTGGGACTATCCTTGGGCACGAAGCTCCACTTCATGCCGGTAGGAAATCCCGCGCCGCCGCGGCCGCGCAAACCGGAGGCTTTGACTTCTTCGATCAGCTGCGCCGGCTTCAAGGTCTCGACGACCTTGCGCCAAGCGCCATAACCGCCGCGCGATTGATAGGTCGCCAGCGTGTGCGAGCCCGGAACGCCGATATTGCGCAGGAGCAGCTTTTCCATGAACCCTTTAAGACACAATGAAAAATTGACAATGGAAAATTGAGCGTGATTCGGAATCTCTCATTTCGAGTCTTGCGTTATCCATTATCCATTTTCCATTATCAATTGTTACTTCATTCCGTCGAGAATTTGCTCGATCTTCTCTTCGGTCAAGTCTTCATAATAGTCGTCGTTCACTTGCATCATCGGCGCGGTGCCGCACGAGGCTAAACACTCCACTTCCGCCAGCGTGAACCTGCCGTCCGCGGTGGTCTGGCCGCAGTCGATGCCCAGTTTCTTCTTGAGAAACGCCGTCACTTCCTCGGCGCCGCGCAAGGCGCAGGGCAAGGTGCGGCAGACTTGGATATGATGGCGCCCGATCGGCTTCATGTTATACATGGTGTAAAAACTCACCACGCCATACACGCGCGCCGGCGCCTGGCCCATCAGCTTGGCGACATATTCGATCGCCTCAGGCCCGAGATGGCCAAACTCACGCTGAGCCAAATAAAGCACCGGCAGCATCGCCGCTTCCCTCTGCGGATAGCGCGCGATTGTCGCTTCAAATATTTTCAGTGTCTCAGGTGAAAATTCTAATGCCATAAATGTCGCAACAAACCGCCGAACTCCGGAACGCCTTACCCCTAACCCTTTTACTCCTCACGCGAATTCCTACCGATCACATTCTCCGCCGATCATATTAATCATGCCGAACGTCGGCACGATATCCGCCACCATGTAACCTTTGATCATTTCGGCAAACGCGCCCATGGCGATGAAGCAAGGCGGCCGCACGCGTAAGCGATAGGGCTTACCGCCGCCGTCGCTGACGATGTAAAAACCCAACTCGCCGTTGCCGCCTTCCACCGCGCTGTAGGTCTCCCCCGCCGGCACCTGAATGCCTTCCATGATGATTTTGAAATGATGCATCAAGCCTTCGATGCTGCCGTAAACTTTTTCTTTTTCCGGCAGGACGAATCGCGCATCGTCGATCCACACCGGGCCGACAGGCAATTGCCGCAGCGCCTGCTCGACGATCTTCATGCTCTCCTGGATCTCACCGAGCCGGCACAGAAAGCGATCGTAGTTATCGCCGTGGCTGCCCAGCGGGATTTCGAAATCAAATTTATCGTATACCAAATAGGGAAACGCCTTGCGGACATCGTAGTCGACACCGGTGGCGCGCAGAATCGGCCCGGTGAGGCTGTGATCGAGGGCCGATTCCTTCGCGATCACGCCGACATTGGCCATGCGGTCGAGAAAAATCCGGTTGCGCGACAGTAGGCGATCGCAATCGTCGAGTAGCTTGCGGATCGTTGTGAAAGCCGCAGCCACGCGCTCGGCGAAATCCTGTGGCAGGTCATGTTTGAGCCCGCCGATGCGCACATAGGTCACGGTCAGCCGGGCGCCGGTGAGATTTTCGATGATACGGATGATCAATTCGCGGGCTTCGATCATATAGAAACCGACGGTGATCGCGCCCAACTCCGAAGCGGCCATGCCGCAGCAAGTTAAATGATCGAAGAGCCGCGCCAGCTCGCTGATGATGACGCGAATATACTGGCAGCGCGGCGGCGTTTCCGCGCCGATGAGTTTCTCCACGGCCAGGGCGTAGCCGACGTTGTTGATCAACGACGAGGCATAATTGAGCCGGTCGGTGTAGGGAATGACTTGGGTCCAGGTCGCCTGTTCGCAGCTCTTGTCGAAGCCACGGTGAAGGAAACCCAATTCGACATCGCAGTCGAGGACCTTTTCGCCTTCGAGCTTGAGATTGAACTTGATCGTCCCATGGGTCGCCGGATGGGACGGTCCCATCTGTAACTCCATGATCTCACGCGGCAGCTCTGGGTTATCGGCTTTCATCGAGTGGTTCGGGCAGAGCTGCTAGTTCTTTTTCGCCAGAGTTTTTTGCAAGCGCAGCAGCTTGTTACGGGATCGCTCGTCGACGAAAGTGCCGTCCACATGTCGTTCGGGCACTCTCGGCTGGCACTGGTTAACCGGATAGTCCTTGCGCAGCGGATGGCCGATGAATTCGTCGTAGAGCAAAATGCGCCGCAAATCCGGATGATCGCTAAAGCGAATGCCATAGAGATCCCAAACTTCGCGCTCGAGATAGTTGGCGCCGCGCCACAGCGGCGTCAGCGAATCGACCACCGCGTCGCTTTCCGGCACACTGACGCGCACGCGCAGGCGGCGGCGGCGCTGGAGTGAGACCAATTGATAGACGACTTCGAAGCGTGGCTCCTGCTTTTGCCAATAATCAACGGCCGTTATATCGGAGAGAAAATTGAAACTAAGCTCAGGATCTTCCTTGAGCAAACGAAAGCTCTCTCTCAAACCGGCACGATCCAGAGCGACGACCTGGTCTCCCTGGGGTTCGCTAGCACTCAGAACTTTGGCGCCAAGCTTGCCTTGGATATGTTGGAGTTGGGGGCTCGTTTCAGCCATGAACAATCAATCCCACTCGAGGGCGCCTTTTTTCCATACATAGACATAACCGATACCCAGAATCACCAGGAAGACGCCCATCTGCACCAGACCGAAGACACCCAACTGGCGAAGGTAAATTGCCCATGGGTAGAGGAACACCACTTCCAGGTCGAAGATCAGAAATAACATGGCGACCAGGTAGAAGCGCACCGAGAAACGAATGCGCGCGTCGCCTTGGGGTGGATTGCCGGATTCGAAGGGTGCCGCTTTGGCGGCATTGGTCGATTTGGGGCCAAACAGCGAAGCAACCGTCAGCAAAGCGAGGACTATCACGCTCGCAACCGCGAACATCACCAGCAAGGGCAAAAAAGGATGGTTCATGTCATGAGGCTATTAAAAAAAACCATACCTCCCCGGATCGAAAAGGTATGGATTCTTACGCGCGCTTTGATCCTTCGATCTAGTGAATTTTGTATTGGAAATGCGCGGAGTTGTCAAGGTAAAGCCCGCCTCGAGGGGAGCCCCCGCGGGGTGAATTTTGCGCATGATCAGAAGTATTGGCGATTGACGTTAGCCGAGATTCGATGCTAAGCATCACAACCGAAATCGCGGTTCATCGGAGGTTTCGGATGGCCCACAGATTTTCTACCCTATTGGCGTTTTGTTTCACCGGGGTTCTGCTCGCGAACTCGGCGGCGCGGGCGCAAGCGCTCCAAGCGCTCATAGAGGGCGCCAAGAAAGAAGGGCAAGTCGTCTTCTATGGCTCCATGGAAGCTGCATCTTCGCAACGCATCGTCGCGGCCTTCGAAAAAAAGTACCCGTTTGTCAAAGTAGACGCCACGCGCATCGGCTCGGAACGGATGGCCACCCGGCTCGCCGCTGAAGCCCAAGCGCGGAAAGTCCGCGCCGATGTCGTCCAGCAGTCGGCTTTCGATTTCTATGGCGTGCTGCAAAAAGGCATCTTCGAAAGCTACTTCTCACCAGAGCGGTCGGCGTTTCCGCCGGAGTATCGCGATGAAAAAGGTTACTGGATGATGCCCGCCTCCACGCTCAATGTGATCGCTTACAACAAGAAGATGGTGGCAGCGAATGACGTGCCGAAAAGTTTCTGGGATCTCACCGAGCCCCGTTGGAAGGGGCAGCTCTTAATGGACGACAACGAGAGCAAATGGATGGCCGGCATGATCCAATATCATGGCGAAGCCAAGACCATGGACTTGCTGCGCAAGCTCGCGGCCCAGGAAATTCAATTTCGCACCGGCCACACTCTGCTGCAAACTTTAGTCGCCGCCGGCGAGCGCGCGGTGGTGGTTGTCGCTTTCGCCAACGGCGTCGACCGGCTGAAAAAAGAAAGCGCGCCGATCGAATGGGTCAGCGCCGAACCTGTCATTGGTTTGACCTTCGGCCTCGCGGTAGTCAAGGACGCGCCTCATCCCAACGCGGCCCGTTTGTTCAATGATTATCTGCTCTCGCGCGAGGGCCAAGAAGCGATCGCCGCCGCCGGCTATCACGTGCCGCGCGTCGACGTCGCTTCGCCGATCCTCAAAGACGCCGCGCCGAAAACCAAAGTCGTGCCCCTGCCTATGACTCTGGCGCCACGTTACAACGACTATTTTCAAACTTACCGAAAGGTGATGGGACTAAAGTGACGCTAAGACGCGCGGTTCGTTGCCAAATATTGGCAGCGGGCCAAAATCCTGCCGCCTCTCCCTTTTGGAGAGGACCGAGGTGAGGGCTCTGCTTAACTGTGAAAGCTGCACTCTCACCCTTCCCTCCCGGAAGCAGGCGAGCGCAAGTCTAGACCTCTGTAGGTGATTCGAATTGAGGAGACCGAAATGGCTTACCAATCTGAACAAGGCAATTTCACCATCGCCCTCGCCGGCGATACCATGCTCACGCGCAAATTGACGCCCTTCACCGAGGAGCGTTTTCTCAAACTGCGCGAGATCCTGCGCGGCGCCGATGCGAGCTTCGCCAATCTCGAAGGCACGGTGCACACCTGGGACGAAGGAACACCGGGGATCACCCAGGGCACGTTCATGACGACGGACCCCAAACTGCTCGAAGACTTGCAATGGCTCGGCATCAATCTGGTCTCCTGCGCCAACAACCACGCCTTCGATTACGGCGAAGACGGCGTGCTGGCTAACCTCAAGCATCTCGAGGCCGCCGGCATGGTTCACGCCGGCACGGGGAGAAATCTTGCCGAAGCGCGCGCGCCCGGTTATCTCGACACGGCCAATGGCCGAGTCGCGTTGGTCGCCACCACCGCCACTTTCAGACCCTGGAATCAAGCCGGCGAACAGCGGCCGGATTTACGCGGCCGCCCGGGCATCAATCCGCTCGGCTTCCAGACCGCCCACTACGTCGACGCCGCAGCCTTCGAACAATTGCAGCGCATCAGCCGCGAACTCGGCTTTGAAAAAAGCACCGAGCGGGCGCGCAAACATTTCTACAGCGACAAAGAAGTCGGCGACGGGAAAGCCGCGGAGTTGAACCTGCTGGGCAATCGCTATGTCCCCGGCGAAGGTTTCGCCATTGCCACCGAAGCCAACCAGCGCGACCTGCAAGATAACTTACGTTGGATCCGCGAAGCGCGCCGCCAAGCCGACTGGCTCGTCGTCAGCGCTCATTGTCATGAATTTGGCGGCAGCAGTCTGCAGACCGCAAGCACGCGAGCGGAGTTGGAGGAGACCGCCGATTTCGTCACCAAGTTTGCTCACCAGGCGATCGACGAAGGCGCCGATATTTTCGTCGGCCATGGCTCCCACTTCCCTATGGGTGTGGAAATTTATAAAGGCCAA
>JBGTCC010000105.1:0-3519 GCA_041749055.1 Thermodesulfobacteriota bacterium
GACCGTGCTGTTCAACAACCAGCGCTGGCAAGCGGTGCGCCGCGCCACCGTCGACATGACCAAGGACGGCTACGCCGCCAAGAGCCAAAAGCAGCCGATCACTTTCTTAGACAGTATCTCGAATTACCAAAAAGCGGTGGAGGTCGCCGACGGCTACGGCGAGAAAGTCACCGAGCCGGGTGACGTGATGCCAGCCCTCGAGCGAGGCCTCAAAGCGGTCAATGTCGAGAAACGCCAGGCGGTGATCAATATTATTTGTTCGGCGTAAGCAGCTGAAAAAAAGAATGGCCGCAAAGAACGCAAAGTTCGCAAAATAAGAATTTGGATTTGTAAGGGCGGGTTTGAAACCCGCCCTCGTGGCTCGTTTCGAATTCAGGACTTGGCCAGGCTAAGCGCGAGAATGAAAGTTCACTTCACTGATATGAAATGGGCTAGGCAATGCTAGTGAACCGCCGCACCCTGCGCATCGAGTGGGGCCAGTGCGATCCAGCGGGCATCGTTTTTTATCCGCAGTATTTGATCATCTTCGACAGCAGCACCGGCTGGCTCTTCGAGCGCACCGGCTTGACGCCTTCGGCAATGCGGAAGCACTATCAAATCGTCGGCATGCCGGTGGTCGACGTTGGCGCGCGTTTCGTCAGGCCTTGCCGCTTCGATGACGAGATCGTCGTCGAAAGCGAGGTGGGCGAGTGGGGCCGGTCGAGCTTCACGGTGCGCCACCGGGTTCTCAAAGCAGGCGAGCTCGCTCTCGATGGTTTTGAGAAGCGGGTTTGGGTCGTGCCCCATCCCGAGCGCGCTGGAGAAATCAAAGCTCAAGCCGTGCCGGCGGAAATCATCGCCAGCCTTTCCGATCCCACCGGCGCGACGACGATCGAGTTTAATGGGGAGTCCTGACTTGCGCGTTTTTTAATTCTGGAGAAAATCGAGCGGCTACGATAGCAAGGGGCAAATTCGACGGAATGGCACTCGGAGTCGGCTGATGTTAACCACTGTAAAGATCGGACCAGCAAAAGGAACCGTCATGAAAAAGCTTGGAATTGGACTAGTGTTGATTCTATCTCTGAGCAGTTTTCTTCCCGGCTTCGCGCCAGAACTCCGCGCCCAAGCCGAACCGTTCTACAAGGGCAAAACGATTCGCATCGTGGTCGGCTCGACGGCCGGCGGGTTTTACGACCGCTGGGCTCGCCTCCTTTCCCGGCATATGGTCAAGCATATTCCCGGACAGCCGGATATGATCGTTCAGATCATGGCGGGCGCCGGCTCAGTGATCGCCGCCAACCACGTGTACAAAGTGGCCAAGCCGGACGGTCTCACCCTGGGCATGCCTCTCAACGGCATCTATGTCGACCAGTTCGTCGGTCGCGCCGAGGTGCAATATGATTTGCGCAAATTCCATTTCATCGGTTCTCCGGCTGTCGAATCGAATATCTATTACATGCGCGCTGATGCGCCGTACAAATCCATCGCGGATGTGATCAAGGCTAAGGAGCCGCCCAAATGCGGCAGCACGGGGACAGCCAGCACCGATTATATTCTATCGAAAATTCTCGAAGATACGGTAGGCGCGAAGTTCAACAGCGTGTTGGGATATGCCGGCGGCAGCGAGATCGATATCGCGGTGGAAAAGGGCGAGGTCATTTGCCGCGCCCATAGTCTGTCGGCGCATTTCGGCCGCGAGCCCTTCGACTCGTGGCACAAAAAGAATTTTGACCGCCATCTCGTCCAGACCGCGCGCAAGCGGGATTCAAACGCAGCGGATACGCCGACACTTAACGAGATCTTCGAGCAGTATAAAGTCCCGGCCAATAGCCGCCGTGTGTCGCAAATTCTCCTGGCCTCGGGAGATTTTGGCCGGCCGATCATGGTGACGCCGGGTACGCCGGCGGACCGGATCAAAATTTTGCGCGAGGCCTTTCTCAAGACCATGAGCGACCCCGAGGTCCTGGCGGAGGCGAAAAAAGGCCGCATGGAAATCGACGTGACGTCCGGAGAAGATCTTGAATCGCTGGTCAAAGAAATCTTCGATTCTCCGCCGGAGGTCATCGAGCGCGCAAAGAAAATGCTGGCACAATAGGAATAGCCGGAAAGACCGAAGTTGCTAAGCGCAGCAGAGCAGGGCGACCAGCCGGTCGCGCTACAAATCTGCTTCCTTTTTGCGCACTTTGCGGCTAATTATTCGCTCGGCGTAAGATGAACTTCCCACTTCCACAGGCCGATGCCGCGACCGCGGCAGAGGTGGGCGATTGGCTCGATCGCTTCGCTGTCTGTGTGCGAGAGGTGGATTACGCGGCGGCGTGGCCATTTTGGCACCCCGACATCGTCATCTTCGGCACCTACCAAGAGCTGGTGAAAAGCCTGTCAGGCTGGACCGAGCAGCAATGGGACAACGTCTGGCCGCGCACCGCAGAGTTCCGCTTCGATTTGGCAAATACCATGGTCATGACTTCACCGGACGGCGCGCTGGCGGTCGCGATCGCGCCCTGGACTAGCACCGGCTTCCATAAGAACGGAACACCCTTCGACCGGCCGGGCCGCGCGACCATCGTTCTGATGCGGCAGTCGGACGGGCGTTGGCTCGGCGTGCATTCACATATGTCGCTGGCCCGCGGCGTGCCCCAGGATAGTCATGGCAAACGGGCGCTGAAAGCGCCGTAGGTGAGGTTGGCAATTGGGATCACCCATGAGTGTTGAATCGCATCGTTGTTCGGTGTTGAGGGCCGACACGTTGCGGAATCGATTCTGGACAAATCGGTAGTGCTTGTGTAGCAAAAGGCCAGTTCGGTATTAGTCATTCGCTGATGGTGTCAGGTCAATGCGTACTCAGGGTAGAAATTCATGGGACAGATACTTGGAATTGGCGTGACCCATTATCCCGGCCTGATGGCGCAGGGAAATCTTTGCCGGAGAATTCACATCTGCCTGGCCGACCCGGCGTTGCCGGAGCATTTGCGTTCGCTGGAGAATTGGCCGGAGCCGATGCGCCGCCAGTGGGGCACGGACGATGGCCAGGCGCATTCCGACGCGCACCGCCAGGAGATGATCGAGGGTTTTCGCATGGCGCGGCGCGCCTTGGACGAATTCCAACCCGACTTTTGCGTCATTTGGGGCGACGACCAGTTCGAGAATTACCGTGAGGATTGCGTGCCGCCGTTCTCGGTGCTGGCCTACGGCAGTGTGGAAATGCAGCCTTGGCTGCATAATCAACGGGGCGTGAATTCCTGGAATGAGCCCAAGGAAAAAAAGTTTACCATCGAGGGACACCGCGCGGCGGGCAAGCATCTGGCGTCGTTTTTATTAAACCAGGGCTTTGACATCGCTTACTCGTACAAGCCGCTGCATGCCGGCCTGGGACATGCGTTCGCCAATACAGTTTTGTTTCTCGACTGGGACCGCAAGGGTTTTCCCTATCCGCTGGTGCCGTTTACAACCAACGCTTACGGACTTTATCTCACCGCCAGCGAAGGCATACCGCCGACGCCGTCTAAAGCGAAAAGCTTCGAAGGCCGCGAAGATCCGCCA
>JBGTCC010000106.1:0-5663 GCA_041749055.1 Thermodesulfobacteriota bacterium
ATGGAACAGAAAAAGATCTGCCGTTTGAGAGCCAGCGTATCGCGCAGGCTGATGATTTTGGCCACTTGCTCTAACTGATTGCCGAGTCCGGTTCGCGGATTGAGAGGAAATGGTGAAACGACCGGGTCGGTTGCCGAGCGCAAGGCCTCCATTGTCGAAAAAGTACTGGCGTTGATTTGATTGGCCGCCTTGACTACGTTAAAGCCGCTGTCAAGCGCTTGAATGGCTTCCATGGCATCGTAACGTGGAATGCCTTGCAATGAAGTTGGCGGGTTGGGGAAGCCGTCCAGTCGGATGACTCGGCTCAGGCTCGAGGGCGCGGGGGAGAGCGCGAGAGGGCGGCGGAACGTGCCAGTACTGAAAATATTATTACCGGTCATTGTCGCGATCATCGGAAACGTCGCGCTGCCATTCAAACCGGCGATGGCGTCCGCGGTCCGGCCGCCCCACCCGGTCGAAACAAAGCCGTTGGCCACCGCGGTCTGCCACTGAGTTTCCTGGTCGGAATGGGAACCCAGATTCAACGGAATACGCTTGGTGCGATTGCGGAATTGGGCTCGGGTCAGCGGTTCTACCAGCGGTCCGGTGTTGGGCAGGATCGCTACCTTGTTGAGATCCCAGAGTGACTTGATGCCGTCGAGCGACGGGTGCAGGCCGAATTTCGCGCCCAGACTGGGAGGGGTGATTTCAAGTAGGCTCGCCTTCGGGATGCCGACATTGGCCGAGTTGTTTCGTTTCACCGCATACTGGGCATAGTTGTCATGGGGAACAAGAATATTATCGCTGTCATTGCCGCCAAAGAGAAATACGCATACCAAAGCTTTGTAATCAGCCGCCTGGGCAAAGACATCGGTCATGCCGAAACGTTCCATCGCCAGGGTCGCCGCGCCGAGGGCGCCGAAGCTGCGCAATAAAAATTCTCTGCGTGTAAGTGCCATAGGATTCTCCTTCTCTAGCGTAGAACTTGATAGTGGTTCGATGTCGCGACGAGATAGATCGCCGTCTGTGCCCGTAACAGCAAATTCGTTACCGGCACGGTGTTCACCGCGTTGACGATAATGGTTTTCATCTCCTGCGACATGGTGCAGTAGAGCATCCAGCAGCTCAATCGGTCGACCAACTCCACCGGAGTGTCGGCAAGGTCCTGCCAGATTTTAAGATTCAGAGCTGTGCCCTTGGGTGTGTTCGGCTGGTTCACCGGAATACCCGAGAAGAGCACTTGATTGATAAAATTAGCCCTTGTAATGGTCGTCTGGGTTGAAAAAATACCAAACACCGGGCCGACCAGATTAGGTTCTCCGGGAACCTCATATTCCGCCGGATAGTAGTTGAAGACCGTCGGCGAGCGAAACACATCCTGGTTCATCGCTGCCGAGCCGCGCGATCCGCCGTTGAGGACGCCGTCACTCTTGGCCTCGAAGGCGCGCAGGAAGTTGAGCATTAAGACCACCGGCTCGTTGAGTTTGCCGGCATCGGGATCGTTCGCCCCATCGGGGAGAGTGCGCGCTTCGGGGTCCATGAGAATGGCTTTAATCACCACCCCAAGTTGGTTTGCGGTATTGATGTTTGCGGTAAAAATCGCCGCTATCCGGCCGACGTAAGCGGGGGACGGGTTAGCCGTCACCAGATGGCGAATCAACTGCTTAGAGATGAACGGCGCGACGTTGGCATGACTGACGATGTTGTCGATGGCTAGATTCAATTCCACCTCGGCATCTGTGCCGGCCGGTACGACTGCGTCGTTGAGCAGTGTCTTGGCATCACGGTCGTGATGCATTTCCTGGTTCTGGCTGTTGCGCCGCACCACCATGGGGACTTTGTAGTTGGGAACCTCGCCGCCGATCCCGCGCAGCGGCGCAGCGAGTACCCAGCCGGTGAAGACGCGCGCGAATTCCTCGACCTTGGCTTGATCGTAGGTCGGAATCGGCTGGCCATCACCGTCGGTTTGGTAAGTGCCGTCCTGATTCATCATGAAGGTGCCGATCGAAAAGAGCTGGAGGACTTCCCGAGCAAAGTTTTCATTGGGCTGAGCGCTCGAGCCGTTGCGGCAAACATTAGCGTTGGCGGGAAACCGTGTTTGGCAGCGGTTGTTGAGCATGTCGAGGTAGCGGCCCATGGCCGGCGTTAGCGCGATATCGAAGAGCAGTTCCCGGTAGTTGCCGAAGGCATTGTCGTACAGCAATTGCTGGTAGGTGCGCATCCATGCCGGCATGGGAACCGCGCCCTGTGCGGTGACGAAGATCTGGCTGAGCACGAACGCTGCCCGTTGGCGCAATTGGTCCTGCCCCGTCAGCGCGTTGGCAAAAAAATGTTTTTGCAATTGATAATAGGTGTAGTTGTCGCGCGCGCAGTTGTCGACGCAGTTATCCGGCTGGGATTCCGGGTAGAATTTGAGATTGGGGTAAGCCTTCGGTCGAGCTTTGAGTTGGCCATCGATCCAAGCGGCAATTCCCTGCTGCTGGACTTTTAGCAGGGTTGCCTTATTGGGCCCCCAGCTCGCTTGCTGGAGAAATCGAATCGCTTCCGCTTCCGTCGCCTTTGGCACCGCAGCTCCGTGAGCATCGCTGGCGTGACATAGTCCGGCAATGGCTACCATCGAGTAGAATAGGAGCTTTGCTGCAATACCTTTCTCTCTGATCATGTTCCCTCCTCTTGGCGCGCCTGCGGTCGCTTTCTCTACACTGTGACCGTAATCTGGCGTTATTCATCGCCGGTGCGCTGGTCAAAATTGATATCGCTGGATACTGAGCAAAATCAGGACCCTGGGGAGAGGAGAGGCATTTGGGCGGGGGTGACTCGGAATGACAAGGGGCTTCGTCAATGCGTGCAGCGGGAAAGGCTCGTTGGCGGCCATTTTTGCACCGCTGCTAATGTTTCTGTTGAGACAGCAGGGATAATTCGATGATGGTCGAACCGAAAGCGAAATTCGCGAAGCGTTCGATTAGTTCTGATGACACCGTTGCCGGCCGCGACTCTTTAGATAAAATCGCGCGCGGCGGCAACGGTACCGAGGCGGGATTAGTAAGTGTCGATCATGCGCTGAATCTCGCCGGGGTTGGTGGTCTTGGTCAACGCCAGAGCGACCAGCAGGCGCGCTTTCCACGGCTGAAAGTTATCGCCGGCGACGAAGCCGTGTACTTTGCACTCCGGGGCTGCGCCGAAGCGTCCGGAGGCAACGCGGCTGCACAGGCACATGAGCATGCCTTTTTCTTGAAACATTTATCTAGAAGCCGAGAGCGTAGTGGCGGGCGTGACCGAGAAGAAAGATAGCTCTAAAAAGTAGCTGAGCCAACCCGCCGCGTGTGCATGTAACTGACGCCCTGTTTCGTTTAATCCCCCGAGGTAAAGATGGCAGGCAGACGTCTCTCTACTACCAGGGTTCGGTCTTTTATAGCGCCGCTGGGTGATCTCAAGCGGAAACCTCCGTTAGGGTTTTTGCCTACTGCCCGCTGTCTGTTGTCTATATTCGTTTCGCGATATACCCATACGCCAAATTACTTCTATCAGTACCCGCTATCTCGTATTGCTTTTTTAACTGAGCAAAGGAGTCATTTTCGAACTCCTTCATCGACGATCGGATATCGAGAGTGTAAAGGCGCGCGCTGTTATAGCCGAGGATCGCGCTTTTCACCAAGCCGTCGGCGGCGCCGAGTGGCGTGAAGCCATGTTGCTTCTGCATGTCTTGGGGAATTTCCAGCCGGCGCAACGCTTCGATCTGCCACTGCGGCGAGCCGTACCACAGAGAGTCTGTTCCCCATACGACATGGTCGGCGCCCATGCCGCGGATCAAGATGCCAATCATGGCAGCGGCAAGCCTAGGATGCGAGATGCATGTGCTCGCGAAGACCGCACCGAGGTCGGCATAGACGTTATTAACGCCGAACTTCGCCGGAATCTCCGCGAGATCGCTGACCCACGCGAGCCGCCCAGTCGTGGCGAACTCGGCTTCGGCACTCACCGGATCGCCTTGGTGGCGGTAACTGGAGTGATAGATGGCAAAGGTAAGCTGCGGCCAGTCTTTGGCCGCTTTGCCGACGTCGGAGACGCCTGCATGACTCAACATGCGCGGCAGCTTCTTTGCCGCACTCTCGGTGAAAAGTCCTTTGTGCACGCAAACGATCGGCGCCCCCGACTTGGCTATTTTTTCATAAACCGGATAGGCAATTTTTTCGTCGTCCATGCGCCAGGGATGCTGGCTGGTCTCCAAGTTATTGACGTCGCCGATGGTATAACCTTTCCAAGAATCGGGACTCAGCTCGGCTATCACCTGGTCCAGTTCGTCCTGCGCACCAGGCGCGCCAGGGGTGAACACTGCCTGGTACATCTGGCGTTTTGCCCCGGCCATTTTGTTGATTCGTTGGCGCGCGTCGAACTTCATACGGTTGGTGAGAAACCAGTTTCCCGGTATGTCCGACGGCGCGCCGCTCAACATGACCACTTTGGTATCGCTGTCCAGAAACATTTCTTTGACGTAGTTATTAAACTGGAGGTGTTCGAAGGTTTGCGGTTCCTTGGCGAGATCGGGATTCCAGCCCGCCTTCGCCGTATTGTTTCTGAGGTTGACGAAACGGCGCAGCGGCGAATCCACTGGCGCGTCAGGGCGTAAGAAGTGTGTGTGATCATCGAAGATGAACTGGTGGGATAATTTTTTCGCCCGGTCGGCGGCCATTTCCGGGATCGCTGCCTCGGCTGCATCGACTTCAAAAAAGTGACCGTAGACTTCGTTCATAGCGACAAACGCCGCGGCCATGCCAGAGACGCTCTTGAGAAATTGCCGGCGGCTCACGCCATGCCGCTGGCCCAAACGCTCGCCCATGTCTTTGATGCGAGCTTCGAACTCGCGCTGTTTTCGGCTCTGCCGGTTCGGCATGAACTCGCCGTTGGAAACTTCCTGTGTCGGAATCGGCGACGGAAAAGAAGTATTCTCCGCGGCCAAAAGATTTTGATAATCTTCTTTGGAGAACTGCTCGGTCATGGGACACCTCAACCAACGTTATTATCGAACCGTTGACCGAGAGGGTAGTACGTGCGAGCGGACGTTGTCAATTCGCATAGAGTACCACTCGGCGATTCTTTCGCCTTCCTGGTTAGGCGCTGCGGACATCCATCTGATACACAACAAGCACGGATTAATTCCGTCGCCGTTCGCCGTCTTCCCATGACGGTCCAGCAGTCTCTGAGGAGCGCAGAAAACAGTATGTTTTTATATTCAACGGCTATGTTTCTGGGTCTTTATTGACACGAATTATGCGCCGTTGATCGATGAGTTCTCCAGGCGAAAAATGTTGCATCGACTATTGTGAATGGCGGCCGCTAAAATGAAACCGAAGCATTTCGCGTCTAGCTAGTAAGTGTCGATCATACGCTGAATCTCATCGGGGTTGGTCGTCTTCGTCAACGCCAGAGCGAGCAGCAGGCGCGCTTTCCACGGTTGTAAGTTATCGCCGGCGACGAAACCGCGGCGATGTAGTCCGGGGCTGCGCACGACGCGGCCGGAAGCGACGCGGCTGCACAGGCACATGAGCATGCCGGTTTCTTTGAAGCATTTATCGAATGCGGCATCTTCTGCGGGGGTCGGCCGGCCGGCCCCGGTGCCGGCGCTGACGATGCCCCTGGCGCCGGCTTTGGCCGCCGCCTCGATCATGGTGCCGTCGGCGCCGACA
>JBGTCC010000107.1:0-4135 GCA_041749055.1 Thermodesulfobacteriota bacterium
AGCGCGAAGCCGCCGCGCCGGCACCCCACATGTCGAGGATGGCGCTGCGCTGCACGCCGGTGCCAGCGCGAATCGTGCCCTCGTACGCCGCAGCAGCGAGCACCGTCATGCCGGAAAGCCGATGGGTGACACCATCGCCCACCGTGACCACCGGACCGATCACGCCGGGGAATACTTGCGCGTCATTATCGAACTTAGCTCGCGGCTCGATGACATCGCGGATGCCGGTCACCCGCACCGGTTCGCCCGGCGACACCAGGTCTAGTTGCGCACTCTCGATGCGCGCATCTTGGCGCACGAGCCGAGTCAGCTCCTCACGGTCAACTTCCAACAGATCATCGTGATAACGGGAAACGCTACCAAGGCGAATCTGCCGTATCGGAAATTCTGCCAAGGTAAGTTGCATGGAGGTCTTCGATTAACAACGCTGGCTATCGCGAAGCTCAACCCACCCTACGATTCTGGAACCATTGGAACTTTTGGAACAATTGAAACCGGTTTTTTATTGAAACAGCCCGTCCTTCTCCAACTTCCGCACGATCGAATCGTCCACCAGATTGGCCGCTTTGAGTTGGCGAATTTTCTCATTGCCAAGGCCAAGCAAACGAATCGCGTTATGGATCCCCGCGGGATTCGGGAATACGCGCCGCTCGTAGACATTGCGAATCACTTCGTAGCCCTCTTCCGCTTCCTCTGGCCGGACGATCTGCAAATTTTTGGTCAGGGTCGCCACCACCGCAGCCTTATTGGACGGCCGCTGAATGAAAGCGATCGCTTCGACCAGAGCGCGGATCACTTTCTCCGCGATGGCAGAGTTCGAGGTCAAATAACTTCGGCGCGCCAAAATAGCCGTGCTCTGAAACGGCACGCCGAGTTTGGTCAGGTCGGCCATCACACGAAAGCCCTGCTTCTTGAGCATGGTCGCGTAGGCGTAGCCGGCGTAAGTCGCATCCACAGTGCCGAGCATCAACGACTGCACCATCACGGTTTCGTCGCCAACGATGCGCAGGTTGATGCCGTCCCGTTTAGGATCGAGTCCCCAATGTTCGAGCACCAGCTGGGTGATCATCCAGACGCCGCCGCCGATGCTCTGGATACCGATGTTCTTACCCTTCAAATCGGCGGGCGATTGGATCGCCGGCGCCGCCACCATGGTGCCGTTGAGCTTGTTGGCCAGGCCGGCGATGAAAGCCATGTCGAGGCCGTTAGCGATGGCGCCGAGCACGGAGCCATTGGCCGACCCCGAATAGAATTGCGCCTCGCCCGCCGATAGCGCCGACAACGCCACCGCGGCGTTGCGCATATAGATCAGATTGACATCGAGATCGTATTTGCGAAAGAAGCCCTGATCGCGCGCCACCAGCAAAGCGCCGGCGCCGCGCTCGTTGAGCGACGCATAGGCGATGACGATTTTGTGCGGCGCCGTGGCAGCTCCGGCGCACTCCATGGTCGCGAGAAAACCGATTAATTGCATCACCGCAACCGTTGCCAGTCTTTTCATCTTCGCTCCGTTTGCATCAATAAGCTGCGCAGTTCCAGCCGCCGCGGCCCCAATAATCGACGCCGCCGAGAATCATGTCGCGGGCGTCAAGCGTAAACGGGCCCCACGCCGAAGTCAGCGGCGCCCCCGGATAAGTCAACACTTTAATTTCCTCGTAAGGACCGACAATTTTTTCCGCCGCCGGCAGTTCGATCCAGCGATCGCGGCTGCCGGTGCTGGTCATGGCGCTCGCGGCCGGCGTGTAAAATAACAGCGGCGAATCGACGCCGTCTTTGCCGCCGTATTCGTAAGTCACCAAATTAGTCTTGATGCCGCGCCCCTCGCAGGCGCGCAAGGTCAGCATGACGTCGACAAAGGCATTGCCCGAACCGATCCATGATAACAGCGCCGCGTCAGCGCCCAGCATGGTCGCCAATTGCGCGGTATTCTGGGCGATCACTTCTTTGCCGTGAAAGGTATCGAAGGCGATGCGTTCGAGGATGACACCCAAAAAGTTGACCTTGCGGCGGTGCTCGCGGTAGAGCCCGAGCAACAACGGATGATTCTGCCAATCCCAGGTAACCGGGAAGTAGGCCAGGCATCGAGTGGCGTACATGGTGAACGCGCCGTCGAGAAACTCATTGGGAGGCACCGTGGTCGCCAGCGAGTCGCGGATCGGCAGGCCGAAATAGCTGACGCCGGAGTGTGGATTGCCGGCATCGGTCAAACAGCCTTGAATGAGTAAGACACCTGGCAGCGTCGGATCGGCGCCGCCCAATTCAAAGACCTCGATTTGCACCGGACTCAATCCAAGCGTCACTTCAGCCAGACGCCTGGCAGTTTCTAAAGCGGCACGCTGAATGATCGTATGCGCGGCGAGTTCAGACAACCCCTTGGCCAGGCGCAGATTCAGGACTAATCCGTTGAGCCCGCTGAATGGCGAAGCCGCCGCGCCGTCGCCCCACATATCGAGAATCGCGCTGCGCTGTACGCCGAGCCCGGCGCGCACCATGCCCTCGTACTCGGCCGTGACCAACACAGCCATGCCGGAGAGCCGATGTGTCCGGCCCGCGCCGACCGGCTGCACCGGCCCAAGCACGCCGGGAAACACTTGTCCCGAGCCGCTCACTTTGACACGCGGCTCGACGACATCGCGGATGCCGGTGATGCGAACTTTATCGCCGGGCGAGACGACCTCGAGCCAAGCCGCATGGATGCGGCTATCCTGCAAAACCGCTTGCTCGATGGCCGACTTGTCAACGGTCAACTGCCCAGCGGCGTAGTGAAACCCATCGGCGAGCTTGATGTTCGCCACCGGGAACTCCGCCAACTCAAGACGCATAACGCGTCCAAACCCTGTAAAGTTTCTCCCTCTTAGTTACCGTTGCGCCTTTGCGCCGTTGCGGGAGGATCCGAGCCGAACGAATACGAGCCACGAACACGATCACGCCTCCCCTCACGCGCTCGCCGCGATCTTCGGTGTGAATACCGTCGACGATTCGACCTTGGCCTCGAGCGCCTTCAGTGCCGTCGAGACAATCTCGCGGCGCAACTGCGCGTCCAGCGCGGCCGGCAAGCTCGGATCGCCGCAGGGGTGCGGTATCGACACGCCTTTGACGATACGGCTGGCGCCCACCTGTTCCGCCACCGGATACATGGCACTGATCATCGCCACTGGAAGATTCGCGCGATCGAGTTCTTTGCTAATCACAGCGCCGCTGCGACTACAGGTGCCTCACGTTGCCACCAACAAGACCGCCTCGACGCCGTCCTTCTTCAAATCGGCGGCGATCTCCTGGCCGACCCGGCGCATCACCGCCGGTGAGCCCTGGTTTCCGGGAATAACGTAGTACGCCGGATAGAGTTTGCCGCGGCCGATTTTACCATCGGCTTCCAAAGACCGCAGCGCGTCGAGGGGCATGCCGTAGTGCGGGTTTTGATTCATGAAGGCGACATTGTACCCCCCATGCACCGCTTCCCACTGGCCCGGTTCCAACGCTTTCACTTCGGAGAAGTTGTATTTACGCCAGAAAGTATTGCGGTAAGTTTTAAATCCGTCGGGATTGCCCCAGGGCACGACGCCGCCGGTGCAAATCACCGCCAAGTTCGCCGCCGCGGAGTCGGCCAGCGGCGGCGCCGGGTCGACCTTGTCCCACACCTCCATCGGGATCTCGGTGGTGAAGGGCTTGCCGCCGAGCTTGGCGAGCAACATCTCGATGGCACGATCCGCGCCGCTCTTGTCGACCCGCACCAGCCGGCGAATGCCGCGCGGCAAATAGCCCTCATCCGCCGCCGGCCCGATCTCCTCGCCATTGGCCAATCGGCAGGCGAAGGTTGCCAGCGCCGCCAGCGCGCGCGCCATGCCCGACGCGGTTTCCGCCGTCGGCAGCAAAAAAACTTTGTCGTTGTGATTGTCGCGGTAGACGCCGACGCCGGGGTTTTCCGCCTCCATGCCGGTGACGCAGCGTATGCCAAGTCTCTCGCTCACCAGCTGGCAAATCTCCACGCAGGCGAGCCCATAGCGTCCGGCGTTAAACGCCGGACCGGCGACAACCACGTCAGGTTTTTGTTTTTCTATTTCGGCGGTAATGGCCGCCAGCGCGTCATCTTTGTGTTCATGGAAATAATTGTCGCCAAAATAAAGCGTCGCGACCA